>CAIOHT010000155.1 GCA_903858185.1 uncultured Caulobacterales bacterium | reverse complement strand
CGGGTGTGCCTCGCTGTAGTCCATGGCGTGCAGCACTGCCGCGTTCAGTCGCGCCAGGTCGGCGAAGTCGTAGCGGCCCGGATGGCGGGCCATCTTGCCGAAGGTGAAGGCCGCCGCCAGGGCGTCGATGCTCTCGGCCACGTCCAGCGGATCGGAGGTGCCGATGCGCGCCAGGTGCGAGATGATCGCCAGCGGCTCGTAGTCCTGGGCGCGCAGATCCATGATCGACAGCGAGCCGAGGCGCTTGGACAGCCCCTCGCCGTCCGCCCCGACCAGCAGGGTCGTGTGGGCGAACTGCGGGACCGTGGCGCCGAGCGCCTCGAAGATCTCGATCTGGGCGCCGGTGTTGGTGACGTGGTCCTCGCCGCGGATCACATGGGTGATGGCCAGGTCGATGTCGTCGACGACGGACGGCAGGGTGTAGAGGAAGGCGCCGTCCTCGCGGATCAGCACCGGGTCGGACATCGAGGCGGTGTCGACCTCGCAGCTGCCGCGCGCCAGGTCATCCCACTTCACGCGTTTGCCTTCGAGGCGGAAGCGCCAGTGCGGCCGGCGGCCGTCGGCCTCCAGCGCCGCGCGCTCCTCGTCCGTGAGCTTCAGGGCCGCGCGGTCATAGACCGGCGGCTGACCCCGGGAGAGCTGCACCTTGCGGCGGCGGTCGAGCTCTTCTCCGGTCTCGTAGCAGGGATAGAGCCGCCCGGAGGCCTTCAGACGCTCCGTGGCCTCGCGATACAGCGGAAACCGCTCCGACTGCTTGTGCTTCTCGTCCCAGACCATGCCGAGCCAGGAAAGATCGGTCTCGATCCCCTGTTCGTATTCAGCCGTCGAGCGCTCGGTATCGGTGTCGTCGATGCGCAGCACGAACCGGCCGCCCTGCGAACGGGCGAACAGCCAGTTGATCAGGCCGGTGCGAATGTTGCCGACATGCAGCCGCCCGGTGGGCGACGGCGCGAAACGGACCCTGACGGTCATGGGAAAACGTCCTTCTCAGAGCCGGGCTAGGTCGGCTTTGGGAGGGCGGAAGTCAAGGTGGCAGGGTGGGGAGTATACCCGCCTGCATGAGCTTGCGGGCCTTCCTCTCCCCCTTGGGAGAGGGGGACCAGCCGGAGGCTGGTGGAGTGGGAGGCGCGGTGGTTGCAGGGAAATCCGCGCCGGTCCCGGTTCATGGCGGCGTTTCCCTCACCACCACGCTTCGCATGGTCCCCCTCTCCCAAGTGGGAGAGGTTATTCGGTTAGCGCCCGGCGATGATCACCGCGCGCCTCAAGAAACCGCGTTGATCAGGCCATCGCCGAACCAGGGCTTCTCTGCTGGCAAACGGCTACTGGCGACGCCGGAAGCCGGTGCACTTCTTGCGCTCGAGGTAAAAGGTGATCGCGCCCTGGCGGCTGCCATCCACCGAATCGAGGGTCACAAGCGACTCGCCCGTTGCCCGGCCCGAGTTGAGCGTGAGCGTTGCGTTCAGGGTCAGCTTTGCCCTGGACCCGCAACCCACACGGCTCATGAGACCGGCCCCGATGGTCTCGCTGAAGAGATAGTCATCTTCGATCGGCCCGATGATGTTGCGCTGGAACTGCAGCCCGCCCGAGGCCGCGCCAAACCCGTAGTCAATCTTCAGTTCCGCGATCTGTCGCGTCGAAAGTCGGGCGAAGCCGCGATAGTCCACCTTGTAGACGCCGAGCGAATAGCCGGGCGCCAGCGGGAGCGGAATCTGCAGGCTGCAGGCGGCCTGAACCCGTCGTCCGTCCGGCGCGCCGGAGACCGACATGTTGTCAAAGAGAATGCTCAGGGTCTCTCCGTCCGGCGAGACCACGACATCATAGGTGACGTCCTGGCACCCGCGATCGTCGACCGGGAGCGGCATCGGCGCCTGGGGGGCGCCGGACTGTGCCAGCGCGTTTGTGGCTCCAAGGAGCGCAAAGGCGAGAAGAGCGGCCGACCATCGCATCAGACTGTTCCTGTTTCTGGTCGACGGTCGACCGCTTTCCGAGCCGCATTAGCGGCAGACACGCCACTGCAGGTGATAGACGATGGCCGCGTTCACGTCCTGGGAGTCGACGGTGGCCATGGCTTCCCTGTTGCCGACCGTGGTCAGGCGCATGCTCGAGTTGGTGCGCAGGTTCACGTCGACGCCGCAGGGCGACCAGACCAGGCTCTCAGCCTGGAGCTGATTGCTGATCGTGTAGTCGGCGTCGAGCAGACCGAAGAAGTTGCGGCGGAATGCCGGACCGCGGGCGCCGGCGAAGAAGTACTCGACGTTGAACTGCGAGCTCGCACCGCGCGGCAGGTGATTGAAGCCGCGGTAGTCGACGGCCAGTACGGCGAGGCTGTAGCCCTGCGGCACATGGACCGGAATGGCGACGTTGCAGCTCTTGCGGTCAAAGCTCCGCCCGGTTTCTCCACCGGCTGAGACAGAGTACTCGTCGAAGATCAGGCTGAGGGACTTCTGGTCCGGGCTCAGGGTTGTCGACACGCTGCCCGAGGGACAGCCCGTGCCACCGTAGCCCGGCTGACCCAGACGAATGTCGTCGCGCGCACTCGCCGTGCCGGCCATCGCCAGGGCGGAGAGGCTGATAGCGCCTATGAGAATCGATTTCATCGTGCTGCTTCCTCATTTGGCCGTTCGGATTGAACGGGACGCATTCGATATGAGGCGCGACGGCTGAACTCGTTCTGAGATCCATCTTCAGCGATTGTTCACGTGAAAATCCGGTCGCCTGCAGGCGCTCAAGGCAGGCCGCCGCGCGCGCGGTGGCGTGAACCGCCGCCCCCGACGGACCTGACCCGTCCAGCGCTCTGGCCTGCATGAGCCTGAGGGTTTTCCCCTCCCACCTGGGTGAGGTTAGGCGCTCAGCGCCCGGTCGATGAACCGCTGGTCGGCGTCGTAGACCCAGCACTCGGCCAGCTGATCGCCCTCGACGCGGTAGACCAGTACCCGCTCGACCTCGCGCGTCTCGCCGGCGCAGGTGAGGGATTCGCGGGCGATGATCACGGCACGGTGTGCGTCAGCCATCACACTATCGACGGCAATCAGCCTGCGGTTCGTCAGGCGGGTGAAGGCCATCAGGGCTTCAACCGCCGCCGCCTTGCCGTGCTTCACCCCCGCCAGCGGGTTCTCGCCGAACCAGTGCAGGATGAAATCGTCGGCATACGTGGCCAGCATGGCCGGAAAATCGCCGGCGACCCAGGCGACGGCATACCGTTCCGCCGGCGCGAGATTGGCGGCGCGGGCGTCTTCAGGGGTGCTGGTCATGATGCGCTCCGCCTCCTGCTGAGGCGCGAAGCCTGCCCGCCAGGCACACCGGCGGTCAATTACCTCGCCGGTCATGCCCTGGGGGACATGTACCAAAGGTACGTGTCCCCCAAACCCGGCCGCTCGATTGGGGGACACGTACCTTTGGTACATGTCCCCATAAAATCAGTCGTCGCGGTGAACCCGCTCGCGGCGCTCGTGCCGTTCCTGGGCCTCGACGCTCATCGTCGCCACGGGACGGGCCTCCAGGCGCGCCAGGCCGATGGGTTCCCCCGTCTCCTCGCAGTAGCCGTAAGAGCCGTCCTCGATTCGGCGCAGGGCCTCGTCGATCTTCGAGATGAGCTTCCGCTGACGATCTCTCGTCCGAAGCTCCAGGGCCCGATCAGTCTCCGACGTGGCGCGATCGGCCAGGTCAGGATGATTCTCGGTTTCCTTCTGGAGATGCGTGACCGTTTCGCGAGATTCGCGAAGGATCTCATCCTTCCAGGCGAAGAGCTTCTTCTTGAAATACTCGAGCTGACGCTCATTCATGAACGGCTCATCGTCCGAAGGACGATAACCGCTGTGTTCAGCAAGAACCGTAGCCGTCGTCATTGACGTCTCACGCCCCCATTTACGCCATGCTCACAAGAGCGAGGCCTTATAGCAAAAGCTCTGCAACGTTCAATGAAGCTCGCGCTCAGCGGGCGTTCATGCCGCGACCCGAGCCTGTTCAAGCTTTGCCAGCTCGACCGCGGCGCGGGTTTCAATCTCGTTCAGCACCCCTTCGAGGGCGCTGTCGTCCGTGGCCATCCGCTCCTCGCGGACTGCCCGCACCAGCCGGTCCAGGTCGCGATGCGAGACCTCGCCGTCGATCAGGGCCAGCTTGACCTCGTCCAGCACGTCCAGAATGCGCCCCGCCCGGCCCATGGCGCGCCGCCGACGCTCCAGCGGCCCGCCGACATCCTGCAGGGCGATCAGCGCATCGACGGAGCTGACCCCGGCGACACCCATGCTGCGCGCAACATCGGAGGCCGCGCCGGCCCCCATGGTCGACGGCAGGGCGAAACTGCCCTGCCCGCCCGCCGGACGCGCCGCACTCTTCGCGCCGCCGAGCGATCCGACACTGCTGGAACCCGTAACTTTCATGGAGGCGATACGCCGCTCCGAACCCTTGTTCTGCAACGACTGTCGCCCCTCAGGCTTGCAGCATGGTTAATGCCGGGCAATTTCTGCCGTCCACGCGGGGGCCGCCGCCCACTGCCAGTGTAGAGCCTTGATTAGGTTCACATTTTTTCTGGCGTGGTTCTCGCAGGGGTGCGCGGGTGAGTGCCCAGCGTCCCGGCGGAGCGAAATGCGTCCAACTCTCGTAGGAAGTCTGATCCTGGCCCTGACCCTCGCGCTTGCGGGTCCGAGCTACGGCAAGTCGCGGATCAAGGACGTCGTCGCGTTCGAAGGCGTGCGCGAGAACCAGCTGACGGGCTACGGCCTGGTCGTCGGCCTGAACGGCACGGGCGACAACCTGCGCAACGCACCGATGACCCGCCAGAGCCTCGAGGCGATGTTCGAGCGGCTCGGCGTCAATGTGCGCGACACCAACCTCAACACCAAGAATGTCGCAGTCGTGATGGTCACCGCCAAGCTGCCGGCGTTTGCGGCCGCCGGCTCGGCCATCGATGTGACCGTCTCGGCCGCGGGCGACGCCAAGAGCCTGCTGGGCGGCACCCTGCTGGTCACCGCCCTGATGGGCGCCGACGGTCAGGTCTATGCGGTGGCGCAAGGGACCGTGCAGACCGGCTCGGTCTCGGCCTCCGGCGCCTCGGGCAGTTCGATCAGCAAGGGCGTGCCGACCTCGGGCCGGATCGCCGGCGGAGCGACCATCGAACGCGAGACCGGCTTCCAGATGGCCCAGATGGGCCAGCTGCGCATGACCCTGCGCAATCCGGACTTCACCACCGCCCAGCGGATCGCCACGGCGGTGAACACCCGCTTCCCGGGCTCGGCCGTCGCCGAAAACCCGACCATCGTCACCATCCGCCCGCCCGCCGGCCAGAGCATGGTCGGCTTCATGACTGCGGTCGAAACCCTGGAGGTCGAGCCCGACTCCCCGGCCAAGGTGATCATCGACGAGGTCAGCGGCGTGATTGTCATGGGCGACTCGGTGCGGATTTCCACCGTCGCCATCGCCCAGGGCAACCTGACCATCTCGGTCCAGGAGTCGCCGCAGGTCAGCCAGCCCGCGCCCTTCAGCCGCGGCGGCGAGACGGTGGTCACCCCCCAGTCCGCCGTGAACGTCGACGAAGAACGCGGTCGCCAGCTGATCACCCTGAAGAGCGGCGCGTCCCTCTCCAGCCTCGTCGCCGGCCTCAACGCCCTGGGCGTCACGCCGCGCGACATGATCTCCATCCTGCAGGCGATCAAGGCCGCCGGCGCCCTCCAGGCCGATATCGAGGTGATGTGATGACCGCGCCCCTCTCCGTCGCCACCGACATCCTGATGGGTCAGGCGCAATCGCCGACCGCCTCGACCGCCGACCTCGCCCGCAAGCGCAAGGCAGAGGAAACGGCAAAGGCCTTCGAGGCCTCGTTCCTCTCGACCATGATGCAGCCGATGTTCGAGGGGATCTCGACCGAGGCGCCGTTCGGCGGCGGCCAGGGTGAGTCGATGTTTCGCTCCTTCCTGACCGATGCGATCGCCAAACAGACGGCAAAGCGCGGCGGGCTCGGCATCGCCGACAGCATCCAGCGCGAAATGCTCAAACTCCAAGGTCTCAGTTAGAAAGACGCATTCCATGGCTCTCGACGCCCGCGACGCGACCGATCGTGTCGACCAGTTGATCTCCCTGACCGACCGCCTGACGGCCCTGATGGCCGAACAGTGCCAGGCCTTCGAACAGCGCCGCCCGCAGGACGCGGCCGTCCAGATGGAAGAGCTGTCGAAGCTGGCCAACATCTATCGCCACGAGTCGGCGCGGGTGCGTCAGACGCCGGCCCTGATCGAGTCCGCCCCGCTGGAGCAGCGGATGAAGCTGATGCAGGCGACCGAGGCCTTCGACGCCGTACTCGCCCGTCAGGGGCGCGCTCTGGAAGCCGCCCGCACGGTGACCGAGGGCCTCGTCCGCGCGATCGCCGAGGAGGTCGCCTCCCAGCGCAACACCGGCGCCGGTTATGGCCCGGGCGCGACCAGCCAGGCCGGCGACGCCCGCGCGATCACGCTGAACAAGCGCGCCTGATTGATTCAGGTCAGGGACCGGATCACCTCGCCGGCGTCTGCTGGCGAGGATGCCAGCGCCCTGCCCCCTTCCAGCAGCCATTGATCCGGATGAGGTCTTCCTCGCCGAGGTTCGCGCGTTCCTCGCCGAGGCCCTGACGCCGGATCTGCGCGAGGCCGGGCGGCGCACTCTGGGCGTTCACTCCGACATCGCCGCCTGCAAGCTGTGGCACCGCCGCCTCCATCGCCGCGGCTGGATCGCGCCGGGCTGGCCCGTAGCGCACGGCGGCGCCGGCTGGAGCCCGAGAGAGCGCTTCCTGTTCGACCGCGAGTGCGCGCTGAACGACGCCCCGGTGCTGTTCGCTGGCGGCATCCGCAGCCTCGGCCCGCTGATCATTGAAATGGGCACGCCGCTGCAGCGCGCCCGCTATCTGCCGGCGATCCTGTCGGGGGACGACCTCTGGGCCCAGGGCTTCTCCGAACCCGGCGCGGGCTCGGACCTGGCAAGGGTGGCCACCCGGGCGGTGCAGGCCGGTGACCGCTACATTGTCGACGGCTCGAAGATCTGGACGACGGGCGCGCACCTGTCCAACCGCATGTTCGCGCTGGTCCGGACCAGCACCGGCGACCGACCACAACAGGGCCTGACCTTCTTGCTGCTCGACATGGCCACGCCCGGGCTGACCGTCTCGCCGATCATCACCATCGACGGCGAGCATGAGCTGAACCAGGTGTTCTTCGACCAGGTCAGCGTGCCGGTCGCCAACCGCATCGGCGAGGAGGGCCAGGGCTGGGCCGTCGCCAAGCGGCTCATGCAGCTGGCGCGGTCGAACAACACGCCGGCTGCGCTCGTGCGACGGGTGTATCAGCGGGCGCGCAACGCCGCGCTCGCCACGGAGGATCTGGAACCCGGACTGATGGCCCGGTTGATCACCGCCGAGATCGAGCTGACGGCCTTTGAGCAGACCGAGCTGAACCTGCTGCCCGGCGGGCGGCTGCGGGACGGGGACGCGACCAGTCCTTCGGTCCTGAAGCTCATCGGCAGCGAACTGCACCAGCGGGTCGCCGAACTGGCCATGGAAATCGCCGGAACGGCACGGGGCATTGCCCTAGAGCCCTTCCGCGACGAGGACGGCCCCCTGGCGGACGGCGCGCGCGCCACCGCCAAGCACTTCGCCACCCGGGCGGCGAGCATCTACTCGGGATCGAGCGAGACCCAGCGCAACGTGATCGCCCAGGCGTTCCAGGCGGGAATTCGGTGACGAATTCGGTGACAGTTTACCGAATTCCGCAGCGCCTCAGAACGTCAGCGACGCCGGGCTGTCGGTCGCGGCCATGAAGGTCGGCATACGCACGGCAGGCCGTTCCGCATGAAGTCGGGCATCGACCCAGTCCCATAGCGCCGAGATCTCGCTGGCGGCGGAGCTGGACGGCTCCATGTCCTGGGCGGTCGAGCCGCCGGCGACGCTGCGCTGGTAGGCGACGCGGGTCCGCAGGCCGATCGGCGCCACCGGGAAGCCGAGCCCGCGCAGGGCCGCGACCGCCTCCATCAGCACCGGCGCCTCGATCGACTGCTGGCGATGCGGCGCCTGGTTCAGCACGAACACCACTGGCCGATGGAAGCGCGCCGCCAGGGCGGCGGAGTCCGCCACGGCGCGGATATCGAAGAAGTTGGGACGGGCCACCACGAGACACAGGTCGGCGCAGCGGACGGCCTGCTCGACCTCTTCCTCGATCGACGGGCCGGTATCGACGATCATCAGGCCGACGCCGGCGCGGGCGGCGTCCTGCTGGCGCGCGAACAGGGCGCCGGGCTTGACCGCCTCGACGACGGGCTGGGTCTCGGCGCGCATGCGTCGCCACTCTACGGCGGAATGCTGGCGGTCGGTGTCGGCCAGCAGCGTCACATAGCCGGCCGCATGGGCCGCCGCGGCCAGATGCACTGCCAAGGTGGTTTTCCCGGTCCCGCCTTTGCGGGCGATGATGGCGAGTGTCTTCAACGCCTTGTCCCCGAACGAAACGCTCTGTGGAGCTCACAGCAGGAACCATGCCCGGACGGCGGTCAGGGTCGACGCCGGTCCGGTTAGCCGGAAAACTGGCTCCCGGCCGCAAGGATCGGGTGGGCGGTGGCCGGTCTGCCCGACCAGGATGGAGCTCCCTTCACTGGAGCCACATCATGTCCTTCACGATTTCCGGCCTGCCGCTCGACGACTTCAGGCCACTCTTCACACTCGATGACGAGGCCCTCGCTGCGCAGGGCGTCAGACGGGTGACCGCCACCACGAAGCCTGGCTATCCCTGCCGCATCAGCCTTCACGATGCGGAGCCCGGCGACAGTGTCCTGCTGCTGAACTACGCACATCAGACTGCGGACACGCCTTATCGCTCGTCCTACGCTATCTACATCAACGAGAGCGCCGCCGCTTCGTGGCAGGGGGAAGACGCCATTCCCGGATCCCTGCGCGGGCGACCCATTTCCCTGCGGGCGTTCAGCACCGACGGGATACTGGTCGGAGCCGAGGTGACGTCTGGCGACACCCTCGAGGACGCCATCGCGCGGCGGTTCTCCGACGCCGCTGCCGCCTACCTGCACGCCCACAATGCGGCGCATGGCTGCTTCGTGGCGCGCATCGACCGGGCCTGATGACAACGTCCTGTCAGCAGGCCGCCAGTCTGCTGACAGGACCCCGTCAGGTTCCTACAATGTTCTTGTGTTTTACGCGGCCCTGCGCACTAGATATAGGCGTTGCGCCGCGCCCGATCGTCGGCCTCACGCGTTCCCCCCGGTGACCATGGCCGACCAACAGAACTTCATCCGCGTGCGTGGCGCGCGGGAGCACAATCTCAAGGACGTCAACGTCGACATCCCGCGCGGTGAGCTGGTGGTGATCACCGGCCTGTCGGGGTCCGGCAAGTCGTCGCTCGCGTTTGACACCATCTATGCCGAGGGCCAGCGCCGCTACGTCGAGAGCCTTTCGGCCTACGCCCGCCAGTTCCTCGAACTGATGAGCAAGCCGGACGTCGACCTGATCGAGGGCCTCTCGCCGGCCATTTCGATCGAGCAGAAGACCACCAGCCGCAACCCGCGCTCGACCGTCGGCACGGTAACCGAGATCCACGACTACATGCGCCTGCTGTGGGCGCGGGTCGGGGTGCCCTATTCGCCGGCCACGGGCCTGCCCATCGAGAGCCAGACCATCAGCCAGATGGTCGACAAGCTGACCGCCCTGCCCGAAGGCGAGCGGCTGTACCTGCTGGCCCCGGTCGTGCGCGGCCGCAAGGGCGAGTACCGCAAGGAGATCGCGGAGTGGCGCAAGCTCGGCTTCCAGCGGCTGAAGATCGACGGCGTGCTCTATCCGATCGAGGACGCGCCGGAGCTGGACAAGAAGTTCAAGCACGACATCGACGTGGTCGTGGACCGGCTGGTGACCAAGAACGGGCTGGAACAGCGCTACGCCGACAGCATCGAACAGGCCCTGCGCCTGGCCGACGGCATCGCGGTGGCGGAATGGGCAGACGCGCCGGCTGAAGGCGAGGAACCCCGACGCATCCTGTTTTCGGAGAAGTTCGCCTGCCCGGTCAGCGGCTTCACGATCAGCGAGATCGAGCCGCGGCTGTTCTCGTTCAACAACCCGTTCGGCGCCTGCCCGGTCTGTGACGGTCTGGGCGCCAAGCTGGCGTTCGACGCCGACATGATCGTGCCGGACAAGGACAAGAGCCTGCACAAGGGTGCCGTGTCGCCCTGGGCCAAGGGACCCTCGCCGCTCTACACCCAGACGCTGCAGGCGCTGGCCCGCCACTACGGTTTCTCGATGGATGCGCCGTGGCACAGCCTGCCGGAGCAGGCGCAGAAGGTCGTCTTGTACGGAACGGGCACGGAGAAGATCCACTTCGTCTACGACGACAACGCCCGCAAGTACGAGGTCAACAAGCCCTTCGAGGGCGTGCTGCCGAACCTGGAACGGCGCTGGCGCGAAACGGACTCCAGCTGGGTCCGCGAGGAGCTCGGCCGCTACCAGTCCGACACCCCCTGCGACTCCTGCCATGGCGCGCGGCTCAAGCCCGAGGCGCTGGCGGTCAAGATCGGCGAGCGCAACATCGCCGAGGTCTCGGCCATGGCCATCCGCCCGGCGCGGGACTGGTTCGCGGCCCTGTCCGACACGCTCTCCGAAAAGCAGATGGAGATCGCCCGCCGGATCCTGAAGGAGATCACCGATCGCCTTCGGTTCCTCGTCGACGTCGGCCTGGACTACCTCAACCTCTCCCGCGGTTCGGGCACGCTGTCCGGCGGCGAGAGCCAGCGCATCCGGCTGGCAAGCCAGATCGGCAGCGGCCTGACCGGCGTGCTCTACGTCCTGGACGAGCCGTCGATCGGCCTGCACCAGCGCGACAACACCCGCCTGCTGCAGTCGCTGCAGGGCCTTCGTGACCTCGGCAACTCGGTCCTCGTGGTCGAGCATGACGAGGAGGCCATCCTCACCGCCGACTATGTCATCGACATGGGCCCGGCGGCGGGCATCCATGGCGGCAACATCATCGCCGAGGGCAAGCCGGCCGATGTCATGGCCAACCCCAACAGTATCACCGGCCAGTACCTGACTGGGGTCCGCGAGATCGCGGTGCCCGAGCAACGTCGGCCGATCTCGACCAAGCATGTGCTGCGGGTCGTCGGCGCGACCGGGAACAACCTCAAGGGCGTGACGGCGGAGATCCCGGTCGGAACCTTCACCTGCATCACCGGGGTCAGCGGCGGCGGCAAGTCGACCTTCACGATCGAGACCCTCTACAAGGCCGCCGCGCGCCGCCTGAACAACGCCAGCGACGCCCCGGCCCCCTACGAGAAGATCGAGGGGCTGGAGAACTTCGACAAGGTCATCGACATCGACCAGAGCCCGATCGGCCGCACGCCGCGGTCGAACCCGGCCACCTACACCGGCGCCTTCCAGCCGATCCGCGACTGGTTCAGTCAGCTGCCGGAGAGCAAGGCGCGCGGCTATGGCCCGGGGCGGTTCAGCTTCAACGTCAAGGGCGGCCGCTGTGAGGCCTGCCAGGGCGACGGCCTGATCAAGATCGAGATGCACTTCCTGCCGGACGTCTACGTCACCTGCGACGTCTGCAAGGGCAAGCGCTACAACCGCGAGACGCTCGAGATCCTGTTCAAGGGCAAGTCGATCGCCGACATCCTCGACATGACCGTCGAGGAGGCCGCTGACTTCTTCAAGGTCGTGCCGCCGGTGCGCGACAAGATGGAGACCCTGAAGCGGGTCGGTCTCGGCTACATCCACGTCGGGCAGCAGGCGACCACCCTGTCAGGCGGCGAGGCGCAGCGCGTGAAGCTGTCCAAGGAACTCAGCCGCAAGGCCACCGGCCGGACGCTCTACATCCTCGACGAGCCGACCACCGGCCTGCATTTCGAGGACACCAGGAAGCTGCTCGAGGTGCTCCACGAACTGGTCGACCAGGGCAACACCGTCGTCGTGATCGAGCACAATCTCGACGTCGTGAAGACCGCCGACTGGCTGGTCGACTTCGGCCCCGAGGGCGGCGACGGCGGCGGCGAGATCGTCGGCGTCGGCACGCCCGAGAAGGTCGCGGGCATCGCCGGCAGCTGGACCGGCCGCTACCTCGCCGAGGTGCTCAAGCGGCACCGCGACCGGGCCGGCGAGAAGCGCAAGCGCGCCTAGCGCTCGCCGGCCGTCAGGCGTCGATAGATTTCCGGCGCAGGGCACAGCAGGATCATCGACAGGAACGGACTGGCGATCACCGCGAACGCCAGAAAGATGATCATGCCGGGCGTGAGGAACGCCAGGAGTCCGCCCGATGTCGTCGGCTCGGCCGGGCCGGAGCCGCCGGCCAGCAGGGCTGCGGCCAGCATGGCGATAGACAGGACCGCGACCCAGACGATCGCCGCCAGCACGATGGCGAGGACGTAGGCGCCGAGCATCGGCAAGACCCGGCCTTTGGTCATCCTCCAGGAGCCCAGCAGGGAGATACGGCCCGTCGCGAAGGTCTGCGCCTTGGCCAGCGACAGACGCACCGACACGAAGATCGTGAAGCCGGTGAACAGTATGAACCCGATAGACCCCAGCGCGCCGCCAAGGACCGGGCTGATGGCCGCGCCGCCCGCCTGAAGGACGTCGAGAGCAACGTTGCCGAGAAGGTTCAGCGCCGCCGACACCAGCGTCAGCAGGAGTAGGACCGCCAGTTGCCGAACCTCGTCCATGCCCAGCCGGACGTAACCGAATGCGCCGTCCTGGGGTCGCAGCATCATGCGGTTGACCGCCGCGCTCTGAACCGCATTGAGCAACAGGGACGGCACGATGATGGGGGCGATCGCCACCCATATCTGTCTGGAGATCTCGAGAGCCTGGGCCTCACTGAGCTGGGCGCCCGGCCCGCGGGCCACCATCTCGGTCACGACGGGCCACAGCTTGGTCAGAACCGCCAGAAACATGGCGAGCGACGTCAGACCGAACACCACCATCCAGATCAGCGCAGTCCGGGCGTGCTCCCGACCTGCCCGGAACCCGCTGAAAGCCGCATCCGACGCTGAAAACATCTAACCCTCGCACAAGCGCGTCCCGATTGGACCGCTGCAAGGGGAGCATTCCCCGCAGCGCGAGGCAAGCGAGGCTCCGGCGCCGCAGGGTTGTGCAAAATCGTCGCGCGCAACTGCGAGCGACAACAGAACGATGACACGGGTGGCCAGTCATGCTCTTTTGGCGACATCTGGGTTGGTGACGAGCTCCCGATCCGCTTTCTTTGTCCCCAGGGGGCCCTTGTGAAGGTTCTTCTTCTCGCGCTTTTCGCCGCCGCTTCCGTCGCCACCGCCGTGGTCGCCGCTGAAGAGACGACGCCTTCGTCCACGACTCCGGCCGCCGTGCCCGCCCCGGTCGCGCCGCCTTCGTCGAAGAAGGATCCCAATGCGCGTGTCTGCAAGACCAGCCCGGTGATCGGCACCCGCGTGCCCAGCCGCGTCTGCATGACCCGCGCTGAATGGGAAGCCCGCACCCGCCAGGACCGCCAGGACCTGGAAGCCTCGCAGCGCGGCGGCCTGACCACCTGCGCGACCAACCCCTGCGGCGGCTGATAACCTGACATGATCCTCTACGGCGAGCGCAACCCCGCGCCAAATCCGCGCCGGGTGCGCATCTTCATCGCCGAGAAGGGCATCGACCTTCCGGAAACCCGCGTGAACATGCGCGAGCGGGAGCACAAGTCGCCCGAGCACCGCGCCCGCAATTCGCTGGGCCAGGTGCCGACGCTGGTGCTCGACGACGGAACGGCGATCTCGGAGTCCGTCTCGATCTGCCGGTATCTCGAAAGCGTGCATCCGGCCCCGGCCCTGTTCGGCGCCACGGCGGTGGAGCAGGCGCTGATCGACATGTGGATCCGACGGGTCGAGTTCCAGTTGATGACTCCGGTCGGCATGTTCTGGCGGCACGCCCACCCCCTGACGGCCGCCCTGCTGACCCAGTTCACGGACTTCGGCGAATCGAACCGCGAGGCCTATGCCCGCGTCTGCCAGTGGCTGGACAAGGACATGGCGGACGGTCGGCCGTTCCTCGCGGGCGACAGCTACTCGATGGCCGACATCTGCGCCCAGTCGACGGTGGATTTCGCGGCCTTCACCGGCCTCGAACTGCCCGCGGAAACGCCCCACGTGCACGCCTGGCATGAGCGGGTTTCGGCGCGCCCCAGCGCGGCGGCCTAGCTGGTCATCGCGTCCTTGAGCCGCCGGTAGGCGGCCGCGGGCGGCGCATAGAAGATCACGAAGATCAGCACGATGAGCAGGGCCTGCACGGCCATCTGCAGCAGCAGTTCGGCCAGCAGCCGAACGGCCAGTACCGGCGTGATGTTGGTCAGGTCCGGGCTGGCCAGCGCGCCCATCAGCGACAGCCCGCCCGTCAGCCTGGCCAGGATCAGCCCGAGGGTCAGGGCCGAAATGACCATCAGGATCGCATAGAGGATCGTCAGCCCGAGCGTGAGCAGCAGGCGCCAGAACTGGCCGCGGGTCAGCCGCCAGGCCTCCACCAGCCGGAAGTGGTGCTCGGCGAAGGTCATCACCCCCGCAAGCGCCAGACGCACGGCCAGCCACCCGAGCAGCGCGACGCCGCCGATCGAGCCCACGAAGGTCACCACGCCGTGCAGGCCGCCGGCGGCGTTGGCCGCCACGACAACGATCGCGCCGTAGATGCCGCTGGCCATGGCGAATATGAAGATGACCAGCAGGCTGACCAGGAACATCCGCAGTTCGTCCGCGCTGATCTTGAGGTGTGCGAAGCCCTTGTCTTCAGGCGTCAGGACCGTGCGGTAGACGGCCGTCACCAGCATGATCTGCATCACCACCGCCATAGGGAAGATGATCAGGATCGGCGGTCCGAACCGCGCCAGCAGTTCGCTGAAGTCCCGCTGGGCGCCCGTCGCCTCCACCGCGGCCAGGTTGCCCAGGTTCGGCACGAGCAGGATCAGGATCATCGCCAGCAGCGCCAGCAGATAGAAGCCCGTCCAGGCCAGCACGAGCCCCGGCCGCGCCCGGATAATGCGAAAGCCCTCGAAGGCCGTATTCGTCGGCGAAATGTTCATTGGCCCTCGGCCCCTCGAAGCCGGCGATAGATGTGCGACGTCATGCCGACCGAGATCGGCATGTAGAGGAAGGTGGATACGAAACCCACGATCAACTGCGTTTTCGCCGTGACGTCGGGCCCGGGGAAGGCCTCGACATACCAGCCCGCGAGAAACTGTCCGATGATCACCGGCGACAAGGCAATGAAGCTGGCCGAGACAATGCGCAGGGCGCTCCCTCGGGACAAGCCGATGACGCCGAAGAACCGGATCTTGCGCTCCTGGATGGTGGCCGGCGCGGCGAGCGACAGCCTTGCATTGAGGACGAACAGGCCGCCGACAAGGATCAACCCGGCGGCGGTGTAGGCAAAGCTCGAGACCGGGCCAAGGTTCGACAGGGCCTGGTCAATCGGGACGCCGGCGCCCTTGCCGTCCGCACCCACGAGCGCCACGCCGATGAGGTTTAGAGCCTGGCCGGCGAGAAACAGGCCGACCGCCAGGATCAGGGCGAACAGGAGGCCGACGATGGCCAGTCGGGTCTCGTGCATGGTCCACTGGAACCCGAGCCGGCCCGGACGTTCGAGACTGCCATCGCCGGCTCCGAGCGCGAGCCGATAGAGCGCTCCTTGCACAACCACGCCGGCCAGAAGATAAACAGCGAGCCCCGCCAGGACCAGAAGCGTGGTCTTGCCGAACAGCAGGGCGACGAGGCCGGCCATCGCCAGCAGCATCGGACCGATCGCCCGCAGCACGTTGGCCCGCCAGAAGCCCAGGCCCTCGGCCACAGCGGTCCGGATCGAAAAACGCGCCTGCGACATGCGACCCCTCGCGCCACTTGGCGCGGCCAGTTCAACGTCAGGTTAAACCGTGCTTCGCGTGCGTTGGCGACCGGATTTTCCGCTCCGGAAAGATGGGCGTCCGGCGTGTCCGTCAGGCCACGCTGTCGGAGCTCCCGCGCAGCTGCCGATAGGCCTCCGCCCAAGGGGCTGTGAAGATCACCGCCATCAGCACGGTCAGGATGGACGCGATGACAGCGCCACCGACGATCCACGGCAGTAGTGACTGCATCCACACCGACGGGTCCTGGCTGAAGAAGGCGACGATCCGCTCCTCGCTCCAGTCTCCCTTCAGGGCGCCGGCGCCAATGATCGCCGCAATCGTGGCCAGGATGAGCACGCCCAGAATGATCTCGGCGACGATCACGAGGGCGAGCAGCAGCAACAGGACCAGCAGGATCCGCCAGCCGTTGCCGCCCGTCATGGTCCAGGACTCGACCAGCCTGAACCGGGACTCCGCGAACGTCATCGGAAACGCGAGGCAGAAGCGGACGAACAGGAAGAGCAGCACGCCATAGAGCGGCAGCATCATGAATCTCACGAGGATCGACTGGACCATCGGGTCGGCGTCAGGGCCGACGATGAACATCAGCGGGACCGCGAACGCCATGATCACCATGACAACCGCGAACGCGACGACACCGACCACGATAAGCAGCAACGCCAGCCACAGTTCGCGCGCGCCCAGACGCAGGTAGAACCAGCCGGAGTCCTTCGGGAACAGCACGGCGCGGAAAACCGCTCCCGTCAGCACCACACGAACGACCAGTCCGCTCAGCATCAGCACCGGAAGCAGGGCGAAGATCGAGCCCAGCATCGGCATGACCATCTCGGGCGTAGGCTCCACGCCCCTCTGCTCGGCAGCGATCAGTTCGGTGACCGTATTGAAGATGCCGCCAAACAGGGCGAACGCCGGCAACACCCCGACCACGCCGACGAACAGCGCCCAGACCAGTATGGCCAGGGGGTTGCGTCCGATGACGCCGAACCCCGAAAAGGCAGTCTTCACCACATCAAGTTTGACCACGATACGCCTCCCCGCGCAGCATTACGCGGGGACACCATCATAGTTTCCGCATCCGCGCCACCACGGCCGACTTTGCGGACGCCGCCCTTCGGCCTATCTGTCCGGCATGACCATGAAACCTGTTCACGTGATCGGCGGTGGCCTGGCCGGATCCGAAGCCGCCTGGCAGCTGGCGGAAGCCGGCGTTCCCGCCATCATCCACGAGATGCGCCGCGACGGCGTGCGGACCGACGCCCATCAGACTGACGGCCTGGCGGAGCTGGTCTGCTCCAACTCCTTCCGGTCTGACGACTGGCAGTACAATGCGGTCGGCCTCCTGCATGCCGAGATGCGCCGCTGCGGCTCGGTCATCCTCAGCGCCGGCGACAAGCACCAGGTGCCGGCGGGCGGCGCGCTGGCCGTCGACCGCGACGGCTTCTCCGCCGAAGTGACCGCCCGGCTCGAGGCCCATCCTCTGGTGACCATTGTCCGCGAAGAGATCACCGGCCTGCCCCCGGAGGACTGGGACAGCGTGATCATCGCCACCGGGCCCCTCACCTCGCCCGCCCTGGCAGAGGCGATCCTGACCCTGACGGGCGAGGACGCCCTGAGCTTTTTCGACGCCATCGCCCCGATCATCCACCTCGACTCGATCGACATGGGCAAGGCCTGGCGGCAGTCGCGCTACGACAAGGAAGGGCCGGGCGGCGACGCGGCGGCCTACATCAACTGCCCGATGGACCGCGAGCAGTACGACGCCTTCATCGACGCCCTGCTGACCGGCCCCAAGTCCGAGTTCAAGGACTGGGAGAATGTCCCCTATTTCGACGGCTGCCTGCCCATCGAGGTGATGACCGAGCGAGGGCGCGAAACATTGCGCCATGGCCCGATGAAGCCGGTCGGCCTGACCAACGCCCACAATCCGACCGTGAAGCCCTGGGCCATCGTCCAACTGCGCCAGGACAATGCGCTGGGCACCCTGTGGAACATGGTCGGCTTCCAGACCAAGCTGAAGCACGGCGCCCAGACCGACATCTTCCGCATGATCCCGGGACTGGAGAACGCCCAGTTCGCGCGGCTCGGCGGTCTGCACCGCAACACCTTCCTCAACAGCCCGCGCCTGCTGGATGAAAAGCTGCGGCTGAAAGCCGACACGCGCCTGCGCTTCGCCGGACAGGTGACCGGGGTCGAGGGCTATGTGGAGAGCGCCGCGCTCGGCCTGCTGACCGGACGACTGGCCGCGGCCGAGCGACTGGGCAGGCCGATCGCGCTACCGCCGGCGACCACGGCGCTCGGCGCCCTGGCGACCCATATCACCGGCGGCTTCCTGGAGGGTCCCAAGGCCAGCTTCCAGCCGATGAACATAAACTACGGCCTTTTGCCGCCCATGGAGGCGCCGCGTCAGGACGCGGAGGGCCGCAAGCTGCACCCCCAGGACCGCGGCCGCGCCAAGAAGCGCCTGATGAGCGAACGGGCGCTGAACGACCTTGAGCGCTGGTTGGAGACTGAGAGCATGGCGGTCGCCGGCTAGTCCGGAAACGGCGGGAAAAACTGCCCCGGCTACTGGCGCGGACGGCATGCCCCCCGTAGGGTGCCGGCCCTGTTGAGCAACGATCCGCCGGGAAACGCCCTCATGAAGACCATGCTTCGCCTGATCGCCGCCGGTGTCCTGGCGCTGTCGATCAGTTCCGCCGCCGATGCGCGCCCGTTCACGGCAAGGGACATGGTCACCCTGGACCGCCTGAGCGATCCGAGGGTCTCGCCGGACGGCCGGTTCGTCATCTATTCGCGCCGCGTGGCCGACTATGACGCCAACAAGGCAAAGAGCGAGCTGTGGCTGATCGACCTGTCGGGCAAGACCCCGGCGGCACCCCGCATGCTCGACGCTTCCACGGGCGGCGGCGTCTCGAGCGCCCGCTGGGGCGCGGATGGCCGCAGCATCTACTTCCTCTCCTCGCGCAGCGGCTCGATGCAGGTCTGGCGCGCCGATGTGGCCGCGCCGGGCGCCAGCCAGGTGACGAAGCTCCCGTTCGATGTGGGGGGCTTCAAGACCTCGCCGGACGGCAAGACCCTGGCCGTCGCCATGGCGGTGTTCCCGGACTGCCCGACCCTGCAGTGCACGGCTGATCGCGATGCCGCCCGCGCCGCGAAGAAGACCACAGGCGTGGTCTACGACAAGCTGTTCATCCGCCACTGGGACGAGTGGGCGGACGGTAAGCGCAATCACCTGTTCGTTCTGACCTTCGACGAGAAGGGCATCAACGCCGACAACCCCGTCGCGATCATGCAGGGCTTCGACGGCGATGCGCCGTCAAAGCCGTTCGGAGACGAGACCGAGTTCGCCTTCTCGCCGGACGGCAAGCAGGTGATCTTCTCGGCGCGGCTGGCCGGAACAACCGAGCCCTGGAGTACCAACTTCGACCTGTATGCGACGGCAGCGAACGGATCCGGCGCGCCGGTGAACACGACGGCAGCGAACAAGGCCTGGGACACCGGCCCGGTCCTGTCGCCAGACGGCAGACTGACGGCCTATCGCGCGATGAAGCGGCCCGGCTTCGAGGCCGACCGCTGGCAGATCATCATCCGTGACGGGACGACCGGCGCGGAACGACCGCTGGCGGCCGACTGGGATCGCTCGGCCGACTCGCTCGCCTGGGCGCCGGACGGCAAGACGATCTTCGTCACGGCGGGCGATGTGGGTCAGACCCGCCTGTTCGCCATCGACGTCAAATCCGGCAAGGTCACCCCGCTGACCGGCCCAGGCCATGTCGGCGGCTTCGATGTCAGCAAGAAGGGCATCGTCTACACCCAGGACACCCTGGCCGGTCCGGCGCAGGTGTTCATGATCGGCCTGAAGGGCGGCAAGCCCGTTCAGCTGACCAATGCCAACGCCGACAAGCTTGCCGGCGTCGAGTTCGGCGACTTCGAGCAGTTCAGCTTCCCCGGCTGGAACGGCGAGACGGTGCACGGCTATCTGGTCAAGCCGGTCGGCTTTGACCCGAGCAAGAAGTACCCGGTCGCCTTCCTGATCCACGGCGGGCCGCAGGGCAGCTTCGGCAACCTGTTCCACTACCGCTGGAACGCCCAGACCTACGCCGGCCGCGGCTATGCGGTGGTGATGATCGATTTCCACGGCTCGACCGGCTACGGCCAGGCCTTCACCGACTCGATCAGCCAGCACTGGGGCGACCGCCCGCTGGAAGACCTGCAGAAGGGCTGGGCCTACGCCCTGCAGTCCTACAGCTTCCTCGACGGCGGCCGGGCCTGCGCGCTCGGCGGCTCCTACGGCGGCTTCATGGTCAACTGGATCGCCGGAAACTGGAAAGAGCCCTGGAAGTGCCTGGTCAACCACGACGGCATCTTCGACAGCCGCTTCATGGGCTATTCGACCGAGGAGCTGTGGTTCAGCGAGTGGGAGAACGGCGGCACGCCCTGGACGCCCGGCACGACCTATTCGACGTTCAACCCGGCCGACCATGTGGCCAACTGGACCGTGCCGATGCTGGTGATCCACGGTGGCCGCGACTACCGCGTGCCGCTGGAACAGGGCATCGCGACCTTCACGGCGCTGCAGCGCAAGGGCGTCGAGAGCAAGCTTCTGTACTTCCCCGAAGAGAACCACTGGGTGCTCAAGCCGCAGAACTCGGTTCAGTGGCACGATGAGGTGCTGGGCTGGCTGGACGCCCACACCGCGCCATAGTCGACGACACGCCGGCGAGAAAAAGGGCGGACGTCGCAATGCGGCGTCCGCCCTGTTCGTTTGTGCGGCCGGTCAGGACGGAATCAGACCGAGCCCCTGCCACATGGCCACCGACAACCCGAGCGCGCGCATGTCGCCCGTGGTGGTGCCGGCCATCCGGTTCATCGCGTATCCGAAGGTCGTCCGGGCATCCATGTCGATGATCACCAGCGACCCGCCATAGCCGCCCCAGAAGAAGCTGTTGGGGCTGGGCAGCGGCACAAGGCCGCCGGCAAGGCCAAAGCCCATTCCGAACCGCACCGGCGTGCCCAGGATCAGGTCGGTCCCCTCGATCTGCAGTTCAAGCGCCTTGCGACAGCCGGCTTCGGACAGGAAGCGCTTGCCGCCCGAGACGCCGCCGTTGGCCAGGATCGTGTGCACCTTGGCGATCGAGCGGGCGTTGCCCGTGCCACCGGCCGCCGGGATCTCCGCGCCGCGCCAGGCGCGCGTGCGGGTCGCCCTGACGTCGATGCCGGGATTGTGGGACATGTTGTTCTGGAGCTCGGTCTGGACGCCGTCAGAAATGCCCACGCCCGGCGGCGGCGGGATCAGCTCGGCGACCCGCGCGTCCTCGGATGCGGGCAAACCGATGTGGAAGTCCGCGCCCAGAGGCTCGGCAATCTCCTCGCGGAAGACCGAGCCCAGCGACTTGCCGGTGATCCGCCGGACCACCTCGCCCACCAGGTAGCCCTGGGTCAGGGCGTGATAGCCCGGGGCCGAGCCCGGGGCCCAGTAGGGCGCCTGCGCCGCCAGCAGGCTGGTCGCCTTCTCCCAGTCGTAAAGGTCGTCGGTGGTGATCGGCTCCTTCCAGCCAGACAGGCCGGCGCTGTGGCTCATCAGGTGGCTGACCTTGACGGCTTCCTTGCCGCTCGCGGCGAACTCCGGCCAGTAGCGGGCCACCGGCGCATCGAAGTCCAGCTCGCCCCGGTCGGCCAGCAGCAGAGCCGTCAGGGCGGTCATCGTCTTGGTCGTCGAATAGACGTTGATGATCGTGTCCTGCTCCCAGGGGCGGGTCTTCGCCTCGTCGGCATAGCCGCCCCAGAGGTCGACGACGGTCTCCCCTTCCAGCGTGGCGCAGAATGACGCGCCGATGTCGGTCCCGCTCGCGAGATTGGCCTCGAAGGCCGTCCGGACCCCGGCAAACCGGTCCTGTGCAAATCCATCGGCCATGTCGTCATCGTTCCCCGTTTGCGTGTTGCGGGAAGCTTATGCCGATCCCGGCCGACCGCGCCAGTTCACCCAAGGGCGCCCTACCCGATCACGCCGCGCAGGACGGCAAGGAAGATGCGCAGGCGCTTTTCCAGATCACCGGGCTGGCGACCGCGCGCGTACGGCCTCGCAAGCGATGCATGCGCCACGGCGGGAAAGGCGGCGACCGGCAGGTCCGCAAGCTCCGCCCGGGCGGACTTGAGCGCAGCGAGCGCCGCAGGCCCGTCCGTGCGTGCGAGGGCGACCGCGCGGGCCGCCTGCCTGACGTGATCCGCCGTGGCCGCGACCGACAGCCGGCGCCCTGCCAGGGCCATGAGCAGGCCCTCGGTGGCGTCGGCATGGGCGAGCGCGGCCGCACCGGACCTGGCGCCGTCGAGATCGCCCAGTCGCGCTTCAGCGAGCGCTGCCAGTGCGGTGGCCGGCAGCGCGCCGTCAGAGATCGCCCTCAATACCGGATGGGGCCGCGGCGCCTTGCCCTCGGCGATCTCCTCGAGCCCCTCGCGCCACCACGTCATGCGGATCTCGCCCATCAGCGGGTCGCTGACGATCTGCGGGATGCGCGTCAGTTCGTGGTCGAGGGCGTACAGCGCGATCAGGTCCGCGCGCGCCGCCTCATCCGCGACGAAGCGGCTGGACAACCAGCGGTCGGGATCAACCCGGCGGACAAGGGCGTCGAGATCTTCGGTCATCGCCTCAAACGAAGAGGGGCCCGCCAGCCGGCAGGCCCCTCCCCTCAGTGATCGGCCAGAGCCTAGCTGAACAGGGTCTGGTTCATGGTCATCGCCGTCAGCATCGGGATGCTGAGCAGCAGGTTGGTGCGCGAGAACAGCATCGCGGTCTTGCCGGCCTTGGCCTTGGCGTCCGCGTCGGCTTCGACGATGCCCAGGGCGATCTTCTGGTTCGGCCAGATGAAGGCCCAGACGTTGAAGAACATCACGGTGGCGAGCCACATGCCGATGCCGATCAGGGTGAAGCCCTTGTCCAGCGCGGGATCATAGCCGCCGGCCAGACCCAGGGTGATCGCCTCGATCGCGTAGCCGTGGCCGCGGCTGAAGGCGAGGATCATGCCCATGACCCAGGTCGCCAGGGCGGCCCAGCGGAACCAGAACAGCGCTTCAGGCGCGATATGCTTCGACACGGCCGGCTTCAGCTCGGCGGGAATGGCGGGCATCACGCGGATCTGGACGAAGTTGAAGTAGTAGAGCAGCCCGATCCAGAGGATGCCGAAGAAGGTGTGCATCCAGCGGAACACCGCCTGGAAGAAGGTGCCGTCGACCCCGTGCGGGCTCGTCGAGTAGGCAAACACCATGACCAGCGCCAGGACGACGCTCAGGATCACGGTGTTGCGGAAGTTGGAAAGAAGATTGGCGATCATCGAAAAATGCCCCTCAGAAGAGTCCTACCCTGACGCTCAGCTATAGGCCGGTTCGGTCGGGCGGGTAAACCGTTTGCCGATCATACGGCGATGAGCGCCGCGGCCACGCGCCGGCCTTCGGACGCTACGATGTTGTAGGTGCGGGCGGCGGCCTCGGTCGCCATGAATTCCAGCCCCACACCTGCGCCCTTCAGGGCGTCACGAACCGCGCGGGACGGCAGCCCGGGCGTGAGGCCGGTCCCCAGCAGCACGAACTCGACCGCGGCGCGGTTGGCCAGCACATCGGTGAAGTCGTCCGGCGTCAGGGCCGCGAGACTGGCCGCTGACCAGTCCCGCGCCACGTCGTCGAGGATCAGCAGCGACCCCGGCCGCCAGAGCCCGGCGACCCGGAAGCCGCCGCCGCCCCAGGCATCGATGGACGGTGGCTGCCGCATGACAGGGCTCAGGGGCGCGAAGCCGCGCCGAACGTGATCGGCGTCGCCTCTTCCTCACCGCGCTTGACGCCCCACAGCAGGATCACCGGCGCGGCGACATAGATTGACGAGTAGGTGCCCAGCGCGATGCCGAACATCATGATCACCGAGAAGCCGAACAACGCTTCGCCGCCGAACACCGCAAGGCCGCCCAGAGCCAGGATGGCGGTCAGGCCGGTGATGATGGTGCGCGAAAGGGTCTCGTTGATCGACAGGTCGATCACCTCACGCAAGGGCATCTTCTTGTATTTGCGCAGGTTCTCGCGGAGACGGTCGAACACAACGACGGTGTCATTCATCGAGTAGCCGATGATCGTCAGGATGGCCGCGATTGTGGTCAGGCTGAACTCCATCCTGGTGAAGGCGAGCAAGCCGAAGGTCAGCAGCACGTCATGGAACAGCGCCACCACCGCACCCAGGCCGAACTGCAGCTCGAAGCGGAACCAGATGTAGACCAGCATCAGCGCGATCGCGACCAGCAGGGCCATGATGCCGCTGGTGAACAGCTCGCCGGAGACCTTGGCGCCGACGGTGGCGTCGTTGGTGAACTTGACCGTGCCGAGCGCCCGTTCGATCTCCCGGCGGATCTCGGACTTGGCGGCGTTGGCGTCGCGTCCCGGAGGGTTCTGGAAACTGACCATGGCGCCGGTGTTGTCACCGAAGGCCTGGAGGCGGAAATCACCGAGCTCCTTCTCCGCAAGCGCGGCCCGCACCTTCGCCAGATCGACAATCTTTGGCGCGGTGCTGAACTCAAGGACCGTGCCGCCCTTGAAGTCGATGCCGCAGTTCAGGCCGCCGCAGGGGCCCTTGAACGGAATCAGCACGAGGGCCAGCGAGGCAATCGCCGCCACGATGGAGATGGCGCCGGCGTATTTGGCGAAGTCGACGAACCGGAAGTTCGTTCTCACCGGCAGGATTTTGATCAGAGGCCAGAAGGACATTTGGGCGCTCCTCAAGCGATCGGCAGCGTCTTGGGACGCGCGTATCGGAACCACAGGGCAAGCAGGAGCTGGGTCACCACGACGGCCGTGAACACCGAGGTGAAGACACCGATCGACAGTGTCCAGGCGAAGCCCCGAACCGGGCCCGCGCCGAAGAAGAACATGATCAGCGCCGCGAGCAGCGTCGTCAGGTTGGCGTCGATGATGGTTTCCATGGCGCGCGAGAAACCCGCGTCCATCGCGGTGACGAGCGGTCTGCCCGCCCTCACCTCATCTCGCATCCGCTCATAGATCAGCACGTTGGCGTCGACCGCGACGGCGAGGGTCAGGATCAGACCGGCGATCCCGGGCAACGTCAGCGTCGCCTGTGTGGCGCTCATGGCCGCGATGATCAGCAGGCCGTTGACCACCAGGGCGATGACCGAGATGCCGCCGAACAGGCCGCCATAGGCGATCAGCATGAAGACCAGGATGGCCGTGAATCCGACCGCCGTGGAGATCTTGCCGGCCTCGACGGCGTCCGCGCCCAGTTCGGCGCCGACGGTGCGTTGCTCCTCGACCTTGAGCGGCGCCGGCAGCGCGCCGGCCCGCAGCAGGATAGCCAGTTCGTTGGCCGACTCGACCGTGTAACTGCCGGTGATCACGCCACTGCCGCCGGTGATGGCGGACTGGATGTTCGGCGCGGAGATCACCTTGCCGTCCAGGACGATGGCGAAGGGCTTGCCGATGTTCTTGCTGGTCACTTCGGCGAAACGCCGGGCGCCCTGGCCGTTGAACCGGAACGAGACCTGCACTTCGCCGGTCTGGGGATCGTTCACCTGCTGGGCGTTGGTCAGCATGTCGCCCGAAACATCCACCCGGCGGCGCACGACATAGGCCTGGGCGAAACGGTCCGTGCTGGGCAGAATTTCGGAGCCGGGCGGCAGACGGCCGGCCTGGGCTTCCTCGACCGACACGCTGGTGTCGACCATCTGGAACGTGAGCTTGGCCGTCTGGCCGATCACGGCCTTCAGCTTTTCCGGATCGCTTTCGCCAGGGGCCTGGAGAACGATCCGATTGGTTCCCTGACGGGTGATCGACGGCTCACGCGTGCCCAGTTCGTCGACCCGGCGACGGATGATCTCGATCGACTGCTCGACGGCCGACGCGGCCTGTTCCGTCAGCGCCGCCTGCGGGAAGAGCAGTTCAATCCGCTGGTCGTTCCGGCGCGTGAGGCGCAGGTCGGGCTGGTTGGATTTCGTCATCTGGACCAGCTTGGTGGTCATGACGGTGTAGGCGTCATCAATGCGGCCCGGATCGGTGATCCGCACTGTCGCCCCGGCCGGGCCCGCCACGAGCTCCGTGAACGCGATCTGCTCGTCGCGCAGCGTCTTGCGCACGTCTTCGAGCAGGTTCGTGACCTTCTCCTTCTGCAGCGCCTTGGTGTCGACTTCGAGCAGCAGATAGGAGCCGCCCTGCAGGTCGAGACCCAGGTTCAGCGTCTTGCTCGGCAGGAAGCCGGGCAGCGCGTCCCGCACGCTGGCGGGCAGCAGGTTCGGCGTGGCGAACAACAGACCGAAGACGATCGCCGCCACAACGGCGACGAACTTCCAGCGCGAGAGCTGCATCATGTCAGGACAGGCCTTGTCGCTGTGATCAGGACTTGGTGTCGTTGGCGATAGCGGGTTCGCCCTTGCCGCGCACCTCGGCGATCATCGACTTGACCACCTTGACGGTGACGCCCTGGGCAATCTCGACGCCGACTTCCTTGTCCTCGACGCGCACGATCTTTCCGATCATGCCGCTGTTGAGGACGATGTTGTCGCCGCGCTTCAGCGCCCCGAGCATCGCCGCATGATCCTTCATGCGCTTCTGCTGCGGGCGCCAGATCATGATGTAGAAGAGGCCACCGATCATCAGCGGCAAGCCGACCAGCTGGATCAGGCTATTGGGATCAGTCATTTCGTCTCCGGAGAGGCATGGGAACAGGCGCGGCCGGTAAGGCGCGCCAGAGGTCGGCGGAAACTAAGGTGTGCCCCCTCGCTTTGCAATGCGCGGCGCTGCCGCTATGGGCGGGGTATGGACGATAAGACACAGGACCTGCTGACGAGGATCGCCGAAGCGCTGGAGCGGCTGGCCCCCCCGGCGCCGCGCGAGCCGGATTTCGCGGCCGCGAGGCTGTTCCGGCACGAGCCGGCGAGCGACACGTTTCCGGCGGCGCCGGACTATCCCCTGCCCCTCGATCTGCTGGTCGGCGTGGATAGCCAGAAGGCGCGCTTCCTCGAGAATCTCAAGCGGTTCGCCTGCCATCTGCCGGCCAACCACGCATTGCTCTGGGGCGTGCGCGGTACGGGCAAGAGCTCGCTGGCGAAGGCGGCGTTCATGGCCGTCGCCGCCACGCATCCGGCGCTGAAGCTGATCGAGGTCGACCGCGACGAGGTCGCGGCCCTCCCCCCGCTGTTCGACCGGCTGCGTGGCCGCACCGAGCGGTTTGTCGTGCTGTGTGACGACCTGTCCTTCGAGGACGGGGCTGCCGCCGCCAAGGCGCTGAAATCGGCGCTGGAGGGCGGGGTCGCCGGGCCGCCGGAAAATGTGCTGTTCGTCGCCACATCCAACCGACGTCACCTGATGCCCCGCGATCACGCCGAGGGCCGCGGCATGATCGCCGCCGCCGAGGATGCCGAGGAAGAGGTCAGCGTCTCGGACCGGTTCGGCCTGTGGATCGGCTTTCCGCCGATGGACCAGGCCGGCTACCTCGAGGCGGTCAAGACCTACGCGACACGGTTCGGGCTGACCGCACCCGATCTGCAGGGCCGCGCCCTGCGCTGGTCGCAGCTGCGCGGGTCCCGATCGGGTCGCATCGCCTGGCAGTTCATCCGCGACCTGGCCGGCGAGCTGGGTGTGAAGCTGCCGGGGTAGACAGCTTCCCTACCGCATGCGCGGAAGGACCAGTCCCGGATCGATGGCCTTGGCCTTGAACCGGGCCGACGGCGAATAGCGGATCTCGAAGTGCAGCTGGGGCTGGCTGACGCCGCCGCTGGAGCCGACCTGACCGATCTGCTCGCCGGCGCGGACGGTCTGCTGCATCCGCACATCGGCGCGCGCGAGGTGGCCGTAGACCGTCACCCAGCCGTCGTCGTGCTGGATCAGCACGGTGACGCCGAAGCCCGGGACGTCGCCGCCGGAGTAGACGACCTTGCCGGCCGCGGCGGCCCGGACGGGCGTACCGGCCGGCGCGCCGACGTTGACGCCGTCATTCCGCTGGCCGCCGGCCTTGGGACCGTAGCCGGAGATAATCTGGCCCTCGACCGGCCAGCTGAAACGGCCCCGGCCGAGCGCGGTGATCTGGTCGTCGGACAGGACCGGCGGACGGTCATCGGGCACCACCAGCGGCGCGGGCGGAAGCGGCTTGGGCGAGACCGGCGTGACGACGGGCGGCGTCACTGGCCGCACGACCGGCGGTCGCACCGGCGCCGGCGCGGGCGGCGTGGGGGTCGGACGGGCCGGAACGGGTCGCACTGGCGTCGGAGTCGGCGTCGGTGTCGGCTGGACCGTTACCGGCGCGGGTGCAGGCGTCGGCGTCGGACGAACCGGAACCGGGGTCGGGGCGGGCGCCACTGCGGGAGCGGGGGTGTCGACGGTTGTCGTGATCGTCTTCTTGGTCGGCCCGCTGTCCTTGTAGCCTGACGGCAGCCGGAGCTTCTGGCCCGGGCGGATGGCGGAGTTGACCGTCAGGTCGTTCTCGTCGGCCAGGACCGACGCCTTGACGTTGAAGCGCTTGGCGATCGCGAACAGGGTGTCGCCCGGCGCCACCACATAGGCCTTGGCCCTGCTGGCCGGACCTTTGAGCACCTGGCCGGGCTTCAGCTTGTAGGGTTCGCTCAGGTTGTTGATCTTGGCCAGTTCGGCGCGGGTCGAGCCCATGGCGCGGGCGACCGCGTCGAGCCCCTGCCCCTCCTTGACGGTGTAGGTCTTGGGCCGGCCATCGATGTCGACGACCTTGCCGGGGGCCAGCGTGACGACCTTGGTGACGGTCGTAGGGACCGGTGGCGGGGTCGGCGTGGCGCGCTCGGTGCGGATCACGGGCGGCGGCGCAGCTTCGGGCGTGACCGGGCGTGGCGCGGGCGGCGGCAGGTCAGCCGCCTGCACGGGGGTCGGCGCCGGAGTCGGCCGGGCCGGCGGCAGCGGATCGGACGGGGGGATGGACCGTCCCGGCGGCAACGGGTCGCCCATTTCGTCGGCCTCGGCCGGCGGCAGCCGCTGGGGCGCCG
>CAIOHT010000154.1 GCA_903858185.1 uncultured Caulobacterales bacterium | reverse complement strand
TTGGGACATGTACCGTCTTCGGTACGTGTCCCCTGAACCCGCGGCTCGATTGGGGGACACGTACCTGCGGTACATGTCCCCGACGGACTAGGCCGCGAAGTCTTCGACGCGGTAGCCCTGGAAGTACAGCAGGGCCGTCAGATCGGCGTGATCGACGCGGGCGTCGGCCTGCGCCGCGACGACGGGTTTGGCGCGATAGGCGACACCCAGGCCGGCGGCCTCGATCATGGCCAGGTCGTTTGCGCCGTCGCCGACCGCCAGGGCGTCGGCGGGCGTGGCGCCCAGCGCCGCGACCTCTTCCTGCAGCGCCGCCAGCTTGGCTTCGCGGCCCAGGATCGGTTCACCGACCAGACCGGCCAGGCTCTCGCCGTCCTCGATCAGGGTGTTGGCGCGGTTGTCGTGGAAGCCCGCAGCTGTGGCCACCCGGCCGGTGAAGAATGTGAAGCCGCCCGACACCAGCACGCAGCGCGCGCCATGGGCGGCCATGGTCTTCACCAGCGTCTCTGCCCCGGGATTGAGCTGCACCCGCTCGTCATAGCAGCGCTGGAGCGCGTCGAGGCCGAGCCCCGTCAGCATAGCGACCCGTTCGCGCAGGGCGCCCTCGAAAGCCAATTCCCCGGCCATCGCCCGTTCGGTGATCGCCGCGACCTGCGCCTTGACCCCGGCGAAGTCGGCCAGTTCGTCGAGGCATTCGACGTTGATGATGGTGGAGTCCATGTCCGCGATCAGCAACCGCTTGCGGCGCCCCGCGGCCGGCTGGACACAGACATCGACCCTCCGGCCGGCAAGCGCCGCCTCAGCCTGCTCGCGCACGACGGCCGGAGCGGCGCTCTCGACGGGCAGGTCAGCGGCGTTCGGGCCCAGCAGATCGGCCTCTCCCACCAGCGTCCCGCCGCCCGCGACGGCGATCTCCACCGCCTCAAGCGCGGCGGCAAGGTCGTGGGGATCGGCGGCGACGAGGGTGACGACGAGCTGCATCCGCGCGCCCTAGCCTGCTTTCGCGGGGATGGGAACCGGCCACCGTTCCTGATCCCCTCCTGCGCGATCGAGAACGGGGGAAGACTGGCAGCCGGCCCCCTCATCGCGTAAGCCCCGGACATGACCCCGCCCATCCTGCTGATCGCCGGGCCGACCGCGAGCGGGAAGACCGCCCTGGCCCTGCGCGCCGCGCAGACGCTGGGCGGCGAGATCGTCAACGCCGACGCCCTGCAGCTGTACGCCGACCTGACCGTCCTTTCGGCCCGTCCGACCCTTGATGAGCAGGCCGGCGTCCCCCACCACCTGTTCGGCGTCGCGGATGGCGCGGACGGCTGGTCGGTCGGTCGCTGGCTGCGCGCCGCCTCGCCGATCCTCGAGGAGATCCGCGGTCGGGGCCGCATGCCGGTCGTCGTCGGCGGCACCGGCCTCTACTTCAAGGCCCTGACCGAAGGACTGGCCGACGTGCCGCCGACGCCCGCCGCCGTGCGCCAGAGTGTCACGGCGATGTACGACGCCCTGGGCGAGGCCCGCTTCCGGGAGCTGCTGGCCTCGGCTGACCCGGACGCCGCCCGTCGCATCGAGGCCGGCGACCGGATGCGCCTTTCCCGCGCGATGGAAGTTCTGGAGGCCACGGGCCGCCCCCTGTCCGCATGGCAGGCCGACACCGCCGCAGCGCTCGAGCCGGACGACTGGCGCGCGGTCGCCATCGTCCCTGACCGCGTCGACCTCTATGCCCGCTGCGATGCGCGGTTCGACGCCATGCTCGCCGGCGGGGCGCTGGAGGAGGTCCGGGCCCTGCTGACCAGGCGGCTGGACCGCAACCTGCCGGTGACGAAGGCCGTCGGCGTGCGCGAGCTCGAACGCCATCTGGCCGGGGACCTGACCCTGGAAGACGCGGCCGACCTGGCCCGCCAGGAAACCCGCCGCTATGCCAAGCGCCAGCTCACCTGGCTGCGAAACAAGACTCCGGACTGGGCGAAGATCACTCAAACCGACGCGGACGCGGCCTGGGGGCAATTCCTTGCGCTGGAAGCAACCTTGACGCCAAAGCCGTAGCGTGGCATCTCGCACGAACGCGATTTGGAGCAATCTTCGTGCGCAACACGATCGTCGTACTTACCAAGCGGCCGACAGCGGCGTGACCTGACCCGTCACGCTGTCGCCGGTCGCGCGCATCCAGGGCCCCTCACGGGCCTTTTTTATTGCCTTTTTCGCCCCATCAACGAGCCGAACCATGACCGCCTCCACCACCCGGACCGCCCCGAACGCCACTGCCAGCCGCGAGATGACCGGCGCCGAGATCGTCGTGCAGGCGCTCATCGACCAGGGCGTCTCGACCCTGTTCGGCTATCCGGGCGGTGCAGTGCTGCCGATCTATGACGCCCTGTTCCAGGACAACGAGCGCCACGGCGACCGCCTGCGCCACATCCTGGTGCGGCACGAACAGGGTGCGACCCATGCCGCCGAGGGCTACGCCCGCTCGACCGGCAAGCCCGGCGTGGTGCTGGTCACCTCCGGCCCCGGCGCCACCAACGCCATCACCGGCATTGTCGACGCCCTGATGGACAGCATTCCGATGGTCGTCTTCACCGGCCAGGTCCCGACCCACCTGATCGGCACGGACGCCTTCCAGGAGGCCGACACGGTCGGCATCACCCGCGCCTGCACCAAGCACAACTACCTGGTGAAGGACGTCGCCGAGCTGCCGCGGATCATCCACGAGGCCTTCCATATCGCCACCAGCGGTCGACCCGGCCCGGTGCTGATCGACATTCCCAAGGACGTGCAGTTCTCGAAGGGCGTCTACCAGACGCCCGACGAGGTCAGCTTCAGACACGGCTATGAGCCGCGCACCAGGGGCGACCCCGCCAAGATCGCCGAGGCGGCCCGGATGATCGCCAAGGCCCGTCGGCCGATCTTCTACACCGGTGGCGGCGTCATCAACGCGGGCCCCAGGGCCAGTGAGAGCCTGCGCGCGTTCGCCGCGATGACCGGCGCGCCGGTGACCTCGACCCTGATGGGCCTGGGCGCCTTCCCGGCCGCGGACCCCGCCTGGCTGGGCATGCTCGGCATGCACGGGACCTTCGAGGCCAACCACGCCATGCACGACTGCGACGTGATGATCTGCGTCGGCGCCCGCTTCGACGACCGGGTCACGGGCCGGTTGGACGCCTTCTCGCCGAACAGCAAGAAGATCCACATCGATATCGACGCCTCCTCGATCAACAAGAACGTGCGGGTCGATATCGGCATCGTCGGCGACGCCGGCAGCGTGCTGGACGACCTGATCGCCGCCTGGAAAGCCGAGGGCCTGAAGGCCAACCGCAACGCCCTGGACGACTGGTGGCGGCAGATCGACGGCTGGCGCGCCCGCCAGTGCCTGAGCTTCCGCACCAACGACACGACTATCAAGCCGCAGCAGGCCATTGACCGGCTGTATGCCCTGACGAAGGACCGTGACACCTACATCACCACCGAGGTTGGCCAGCACCAGATGTGGGCCGCCCAGCACTACCGCTTCCAGGAGCCGAACCGCTGGATGACCTCCGGGGGCCTCGGGACCATGGGCTACGGCATGCCGGCCGCCATCGGCGTGCAACTGGCCCACCCGGGCAGCCTGGTCATCGACATCGCCGGCGAAGCCTCGATCCAGATGTGCATCCAGGAGCTGTCGACGGCGATCCAGTACGACCTGCCGATCAAGATCTTCATCCTCAACAACGAGTGGATGGGCATGGTCCGCCAGTGGCAGCAGCTGCTGCACGGGGAGCGCTACAGCCACAGCTACTCCGAGAGTCTGCCGGACTTCGTCAAGCTGGCCGAGGCCTATGGTGCGGTCGGCATCCGCTGCAGCGACCCGGCCGAGCTGGACGCGAAGATCCTCGAGATGATCGACAGCCCGCGCCCGGTGGTCTTCGACTGCCGCGTCGAGAAGAACGAGAACTGCCTGCCGATGATCCCGTCGGGCAAGGCGCACAACGAGATGATCCTGCCCGAGGACGGCGCCGACATCGGCTCGGTGATTGACGAAGCCGGGCGGCGGCTGGTCTAGGAAGCGCCATGACCACCGATCCCCAGCCCGCCTCCGCCTACGATCTCTCGCATGTCGACGAGACCGAGAACCTCGCCACCTTCGCCCTGCTCGTGGACAACGAGGCGGGGGTCCTGCACCGCGTGGTCGGGCTGTTCGCGGCGCGCGGCTACAACATCGAAAGCCTGACCGTCGCCGAGACGGACCGTCGGGCGCACACCAGCCGCATCACCATCGTCACGCGCGGCGCACCGCATGTGCTGGACCAGATCGAGGCCCAGCTGAGCAAGGTCATCAGCGTCCGCCGCGTCCATGACGTCACCCGCGACCCGCGCGGCATCGAGCGCGAACTGGCCCTGGTCAAGGTGCGCGGAACCGGCACCGACCGGGTCGAGGCGCTGCGCGTGTCGGACATCTTTCGCGCCAAGGTGGTCGACACCACCTCCGAAAGCTTCGTCTTCGAGATCACCGGCGCGCCGTCGAAGATCGACAGTTTCGTCGAGCTCATGCGGCCGCTGGGCCTGGTGGAACTGTCCCGCACCGGCGTTCTGAGCATCGAGCGCGGCGCCGAGGGGATGTAGCTCACGCTCCGTTCTGGTCCAGCAACAGCAGGAACGTCGCCATGATCACCCGACGCCGCCTCATCGCTACGGGGGCCGCCGTTCCAGTCACGACCACCAACCTTGCGTGCTTCGCCGCCGAACCGCATGCGGTGATGCCGTTGACATCGGCGCCGCCGGGACCACCCGGCATTCCCGTCGAGCCCGGCGAGGGCCTGCCCCGCGAATATCGCGAGATCGACCCCGCTACCGGCATGCAGAAGGGCTACGCGGTCTTGCCAGCGGAGGAGCGCGCCAAGGGCTTCGTGCGGCCGGTGCGCGAGGTCTATACGCACATGGTTTGTGGCGCGAACACGCGCATGTCCCGGGACATCGCCGAGACCTTCGCGCGCAATCCCAGATTCTATGGCAACGCCTTCTGCATCCAATGCCGACAGCACTTCCCGATTGACCAGTTCGTCTGGCTGGGCACGACGGAGGCGGTGGGCTCCTGAGCCGCCGCCTCCGTCGTGGCACCTGGGTGCCTATGCCTTCAACAGGTTGAACCGGTACAGCGCGCCGCCGATCACCGCGCCGATAGCCGGCGCGACGATGAACAACCAGAGCTGGGAGACGGCCTCGCCACCGACCAGCACCGCAGGTCCGAAACTGCGGGCCGGGTTCACTGACACGCCGGTCACCTGGATGCCGACGATGTGGATCACCGCCAGGGTGATGCCGATGGCCAGGCCCGCGAACGCGCCCTGCCCCTTCTCGCCGGTGACGCCCAGGATCACGATCACGAAGATGGCCGTGAACACGATCTCGAAAATCAGCGCCGCCTGCATCGCATACTCACCCAGATAGCCGGCGCCCCAGCCGTTGCGGCCCAGCCCGCTGGCCGCGCCTTCCTTGGTGAGCATCATCAGAAGCGCCGCGCCGGCCAGCGCGCCGAGGAACTGCGCCACCCAGTACAGCCCCATGTCCTTGACCGACATGCGGCCCGCGACGAAGGCCGCCAGGCTGACGGCCGGATTGACGTGGCAGCCGGAGATCGGCCCGATGCCGTAGGCCATCGCGACGATGGCGAAGCCGAACGCCAGGGCGATGCCCAGCTGCCCGACGTTGTCTCCGCCCAGAACGGCCGCCCCGCAGCCGAACAGCACAAGCACAAGTGTGCCGATGAACTCGGCGATAAACTTGTTCATTGGATTGCCTCCCGTTTCCCCCCGCTTCAAAGAGCGGCGTTCCGCGAGCCTGCCTCTTTTGCGTGAGTCCGGGAATAGCGGTGTCAGGATGGTCAGCGTCCTTCCCCCGGCGGTCGATCCCCCCTATATTGATCGGGTCCGGGCTTGCCCGGACTATGGACATAAACGCGCGCGTAATAACCGGACTGGACCCGGGTGCGATTCCCGGCGGCTCCACCATTTCCTTCTTCGGGTTATCGCCGGAAGTATGGGGCCGATCAGCATCGACAGACGTCTAAAGGCGTAGCTTTGTCCCGGCGTGGCTCACCGATCCGGGCCATTAAACTAACTGCGAACGATAACTTCGCTGAAGAGTATGCGATCGCCGCGTAATGCGGTGCTAGCGCACTCAGCCTAAACTCCGGGGGGTTCAGATCCTCCGGCGGGGCCCGGGGGAGCCTGCCAACAGAATCCCCCACCTTCTCCCTGCTGGAATTCGGTGTCCCGCGACCGCTTTGCGAGTCTGCGCCGACAGGCTACGCTGGCTGTTCAAACCGGTGTTCGAGTCATGGCCCAGCAGCAGAAACCGCCTGAAGACCTGATGAACTACGAGGCGCTGGCCCAGGACGCGCTGCGCGGCGTGGTCAAGGCCGCGCTCAGGGTCGCCGCGGCGCCGGGCGGCATCCCCGGCGATCACCATTTCTACATCACCTTCCGCACCAAGGCGCCGGGTGTCGATGGCCCCCCGGACCTGCTGGGCAAGTATCCGGACGAGATGACCATCGTCCTGCAGAACCAGTACTGGGATCTGGCTCCAGGCGAGACATTCTTCACTGTGACGCTGAAGTTCGGCGGCTCGCCCAAGAAGCTGTCGGTGCCCTATGCGGCGGTGACCCGTTTCTTCGACCCGCACGTCCAGTTCGGCCTGCAGTTCGAGCCGCCGCCCCTGGACGTCGAGCCGGTCGGCCTGGACGAACCCGCAGGGCCGACGGTTCCGGCGAAGCCCGTGGACGACGGCCCCAAGGTCGTCTCCCTCGACCAGTTCCGCAAGAAGTGAGGACGGTTTGACTGACGTCGCTTCCGAGGAGCCGCAGAGCCTCACCGACGAGGCCATCCTGGCCAGGTTTACCAACGCCAGGCGCCGCCCGCCGGGATCGGAGCTGCTCGGCTTCCGGATCGTGCGGGTCAACCAGGCCGACCGCGAGGTCGAGGTGGCCTTCACCGCCACCGAACAGCTGACCAACCCGATGAAGCAGATCCAGGGCGGCTATCTCTGCGCGATGCTGGACGAGTGCATGAGCGTCGCCTGCATGGTCGCCTCCGGCATGACCAGCGTCGCGCCCACCGTCGAGATGAAGACCAGCTTCTTCCGTCCCGCCCTGCCCGGCGAGATCACCGGCGTCGGTCGCGTGGCCCGATGGGGCAAGACCATCGCCTTCACGGAGGGTGAGCTGAAAGACAGCGAGGGTCGCATCCTGGCCCGCGCCACCGGCACGGCGATGCCGACCCCCTTCGCCCGGTACAAGGGCTGAGACGCGGTGCGCGGCTGGCTCCTGGCGATCACCGGCCTGCTGGCCGTTCTCGCAGGTCCCGCCGCGGCCCAGACAGCGCCTGCCAGTCCGTTCAACAACTGGGCCTCGGTGGTCGTCGCCGGCGACTGGCGTGCGGCCAATGGCGCCCAGGCCGAGGCCTTTGACAATGCGCGCCGCGATGTCGCCGCCACGCTGATCGCCATGGGCTTCAGACCCGAGGCGATGACGCAGTTCTCGACCAAACCGGAACGCTATCCCGATACGCGACCGGAGCGCCTGACGGCGCAGTCGATGCTCGAGGCGCTCAAGGCCTCCGCAGCAAAGGCGCCGGCTGGTTGCCTGATCTACTACACCTCGCACGGCGCGCCGCGGCAGGGCGTGGTGATGGACGTGATGGGCAAGGCCTACATGTTTTCGCCCGCCGAGATGGCCGCGCTGGTCGAGGAAGCCTGCCCGGCGCGACCGACGATCGTGATCATCTCCGCCTGCTACTCCGGCGCCTTCGTGCCCTACCTCGTGGGCCCCCAGCGCATGGTGATGACCGCCGCCCGGCCCGACCGCAGCTCCTTCGGCTGCAGCTCGGAGGACAAGTACCCCTACTTCGACGCCTGCTTCCTCGAGACCGTGGAGTCCGTGCGCAATTTCCCGGCTCTGGGACCGGCGATCCAGGACTGCGTGAGCCGACGCGAGGGCCAGATGCAGCTGTCGCCGCCCTCCGAGCCGCAGGTGTCGATCGACGGCACGCTGCGGCTGCGCCTCGGCATGATGCCGTTTCCGGCGGGCGCCAAGGGCGTCCAGGCGCCCTGAGCGCCCGGTTCCGCAGACTGACCTTTGCCCGGCGTCCGCGGCGCCCTAGAAGTCGCAGGATCACCTTTCTCCGGGGACTCTCCTTGCGCTCGCCTGTCAAAGCCGCCTTCGCGGCTGCCCTCTCCATTCTGGTCGGCGTCGCGCCGGCCGCCGGCACAGCCCAGATCCCCGCTGGACCGCCCGCGATCGCACCGCAGGGTGCGCCGCCGACGACGGTCCGCATGCCCGTGCGTCCGTCCGCGCTGGCCACGCCGGCCGCCCCGATGGTCGCGGGCGTGGTCCCGCTGCCGCCAGCCGAGCTCGAGGCCTTCGTCGACGGCATGGTCCGCGACGCGATGTCCGCCGATCGTATCCCCGGCGTCACGATCTCGGTGGTCCAGAACGGCCAGGTCGTGCTGAAGAAGGGCTACGGATTCGCGAAGCTGGACCCGGCCCGGCCCGTCGATCCGGACCGCACGCTGTTCCGCATCGCCTCGATCTCCAAGACCTTCACCTGGATCGCGGTGATGAAGGAGGTTGAAGCCGGCCGGATGCGTCTCGACGCCCCGATCAATCTGTACCTGCCCGAGAAGATCCGGGTCCGCGACCAGGGCTTTGACCGCCCGGTCCGGGTTATCGACCTGATGGCCCATACGCCCGGCTTCGAGGATCGAGCCCTCGGCCAGCTGTTTGAACGCGACCCCGCGCGGATTCGACCGCTCGACGTCTACCTGCGCCAGGAACGGCCGCGCCGGGTGCGCGAAGCCGGATCGTCGCCCGCCTACTCCAACTACGGCGTCGGCCTCGCCGGGGCGGGGGCGGCCTGGGTCTCCGGCAAACCCTTCGAACGACTGATCGAAAGCGGCGTCACCGGCCCGCTGGGTATGACCCGCACGACGTTCCGCAACCCCTACCCTGCCCGCCCCGATCTGCCGGCGCCGATGTCGGCCGCGCTGGCGGCGGACCTGTCGGACGGCTTTCTCTGGACCGGCTCGGGCTGGCGCAAGCGCCCCTTCGAGTACACCACCCAGCTGGCGCCGGCGGGCGGCGTCTCGACGACTGCCGGCGACATGGCGCGCTACATGACCATGATCCTGAACGGCGGAACGCTGGACGGGGTGCAGATCTACAATCCGGCGACGGCCGCGGGCTTCTTCCGCGAACAGTCGCGTCCGGCGCCGGGCGTGTCTGGCGTGGCCCATGGCTTCCTGCAGTTCCAGCTGCCCGGCGGACGGACCGGCTGGGGCCACGACGGCGTTCTGCTGTCTTACCGGTCATCGATGATCCTGATCCCGTCGCTGGGCCTTGGCGTCTTCATCGCCGCCAACGGCGAGAGCGGCGAGCGGCTGGTCAGCCAGGCGACCGGCCGGATCGTCCAGCGGTTCTACGGCCCGGCGCAAACCCTGCCCGAGGCCGGCTCGTCCTGGCTGAAGCAGAACGCCCGCAAGTTCGAGGGCGAGTACGTCAGCACCCGCCGTTCCTACCGCGGGCTTGAGCAGTTCATCGGCCTGATCAATGCCCGGGCCCAGGTCGCGGTGACCGACGCCGGCTACCTGCGCATCGGCAGCCGCGACAGCTCGTCGCTGTGGCTTCCGGAGGGGACTGGCGGTCGCTTCCGGGAAGTCGGCGGCTGGCGCAAGATCACCTTCGTCCTGAAGGAGGGCCGGGCCAGCGGCTACTATCCCGCGTCAGGCGTGCAGCTGTTTCAGCGCGCCGGGTTCTTCGGAACCCAGGGCTGGCTCGTCAACCTTGCCTTCCTCGCCGCCATCGCCGCCCTGGCGACCCTCGGCGGCCTGATGATCCGGGACCGCAAGGACCATCGCGAAACGCCCATGCAACGCCGCGCCAGCCTGATGCAGACGACGCAGGCGATCCTCTGGCTGCTGGCCATGGGCGCGCTGGCGGTCTGGGCGGGGAAAGCCGGCGACATCGCCGCGATCTTCTTCGACTGGCCCGGCGGCTGGATGCTGACGGCGTCGTCCTGTGCGCTGGTGGCGGCCATCCTGTCGCTCGTCACGCTGGTGCTGTTGCCGTTCATCTGGCGCGGCGGTCGGCGGGTCGAGAGCTGGACAGTGGGCCGCAAGCTGCGCTTCACGGCGACGACGCTGGTCTACGTCTGCCTCTCCCTCGTGCTGATGATGAGCGGCGCGCTCGTGCCCTGGGCGAGCTGACTTTTCAGGGCCGCGACCATAGGCCACCTTTCTGGCGCCACCCTCGCATCCCAAGGATGGAAACGGGTGGTTCGGGGTGGTTGTCGTGTCAAAAGAAGACGGTCTGACCTTCGGTCTGGGGGGCCTTGTGGCCTTTCTGATCTCGACGGGATGGTACGCAGCCTTCGGGTCAGGACTGCTGGAAAAGGCGTTCTGGTTCTATGCCGTCAACGCCTTCATCGTCGGCGGCGTCGTGGTGTTCCTGTTCCATGTGGCCAGCCGCCTGCGCCGGCTCCAGCGTCGCAACCGCGTGATGGCGGCCGCGATCTTCGCCGCACCCGGCCTGATCGGCGCAGGGATCATGCTGGCGCTTTTCAAGGACATCTTCCCGGGCTGGGACCCGGCGAGCCTCGGCCGCTACGCCGCCTTCATCCTCGTCGGCGAGGCGTTGCTGGCCAGCGTGGCTCTGGATCGCACTAAGCGAGCCGCGTCGCGCGCACGGTGACCCGTTCGCGGTCGCCCCGGCGCCGCTCGACGAGCAGCCGGGCGACCTGACTGTCATCGTGGAAGGCGTGGCCCTTGATCGAGTCGAGGATCGCCTTGGCGAGGTTGTCGAGGTCGAGCCAGGGCGGGTCGCCCTCGTACTCCATGATGATCTCGACGGCGAAGTCGCCCCACGCCGGCCTGGCGCCGCGCCACTGCTTGCGGAAGAACTCGTAGATCAACGGCTTGTAGTATTTCGCCTGAGTGGTCAGCCCGTCGACGACGATCTCCAGCGTCGCCCCGGCTTCCCGCGCGCGCACCTTGCCGAAGGTTGTCCAGTCGTCGGTCATTGGCGTCCATAACGCCTTGCGCGCTTGCAGTCTCCTCCCCCGGCGCTAAACCGGCGCAGCTAGTTTCTGCCGGGAAAGACCATGACCGCCACGCGCACCGAGACCGACACCTTTGGCCCCATCGAGGTCGCTTCCGACCGTTACTGGGGCGCCCAGTCGCAACGCAGCCTGGGCAACTTCAAGATCGGCTGGGAAAAGCAGCCCCTGCCCGTCGTCCGGGCCCTGGGCATCGTCAAGCGCGCCGCCGCCGAGACCAACCGGGCGCTCGGCAAGCTGGATCCGAAGATTGCCGAGACGATCGTCAAGGCGGCCAACGAGGTCATCGAGGGCAAGCTCAACGACCACTTCCCGCTGGTGGTCTGGCAGACCGGCTCAGGCACCCAGTCGAACATGAACGCCAACGAGGTCATCTCGAACCGCGCCATCGAGATGCTGGGCGGCGAGATGGGCTCCAAGAAGCCCGTCCATCCCAACGACCACGTCAACATGAGCCAGTCGTCGAACGACACCTATCCGACGGCCATGCACATCGCCTGCGCCGAACAGGTGGTCCACGACCTGCTGCCGGCCCTTAAGCACCTGCATGCGGCGCTGGCGGCCAAGGCTGACGCCTGGCAGGGCATCATCAAGATCGGCCGCACCCACACCCAGGACGCCACGCCCCTGACCCTGGGCCAGGAGTTCGGCGGCTATGCGCAACAGATCGCCAACGGCATCCACCGCATCGAACAGACCCTGCCGGCCTTGATGGAACTGGCCCAGGGCGGCACGGCCGTCGGCACGGGCCTGAATGCTCCGGTTGGCTTCGCCGAAAAGGTCGCCGAACAGATCGCCGCGATCACGGGCCTGGCCTTCACCACCGCCCCCAACAAGTTCGAGGCCCTGGCCGCGCACGACGCGATGGTCTTCAGCCACGGCGCGATCAACACGGTCGCCGCCAGCCTGTTCAAGATCGCCAACGACATCCGCTTCCTGGGCTCCGGCCCCCGCTCGGGCCTCGGCGAACTCAGCCTGCCGGAAAACGAGCCGGGCAGCTCGATCATGCCGGGCAAGGTCAATCCGACCCAGTGCGAGGCCCTGACGATGGTCTGCGTCCAGGTGTTCGGCAACAACGCCGCCCTGACCTTCGCCGGCGCCAGCGGCCACTTCGAGCTGAACGTGTTCAACCCGGTGATGGCCTACAACTTCCTTCAGTCGGTCCGGCTGCTGGCCGACGCGGCGATCAGCTTCACCGACAACTGCGTCGTCGGCATCGAGCCGCGCGAGGACAACATCAAGCGCGGCCTGGATAACTCGTTGATGCTGGTCACTGCCCTCAACGGCAAGCTCGGCTACGACGCCTGCGCCAAGATCGCCAAGACGGCCCACAAGAACGGCACCACCCTGCGGGACGAGGCCGTTGGCGGCGGCTATCTGACCGACGCCGAGTTCGACGAGGCGGTGCGGCCCGAGAAGATGATCTCGCCGGGGTGAGGTGAATGGCCGGCCTCACCACACCCTACTGGATCGAAGCGCAGTTCATGCGCCGCGACGGCTGGGATGAGGCCGTCTATCCCTTCAACCTGCCGGTCGTGCGCAGCCTGCACAGCCTCAAGTTCCACCCGCGCGTGACCTTCATCGTCGGCGAGAACGGTTCGGGCAAATCGACCCTGATCGAGGCCCTGGCGGTGGCCTGGGGCTTCAACGCCGAGGGCGGGTCGAAGGACCACCGGTTCGAAACCCATGCCAACCACTCGGTCCTGCACCAGTTCATCCGCCCCATCCGGGACCCCAAGGCCTACGTCCACGACGGCTTCTTTCTGCGTGCCGAGAGCTTCTTCAACGTCGCGACCTACCTCGAGCAGACCGGCGGAAGGCGGTACGACGGAAAGACCTTCCACGAGCAGTCGCACGGCGAGGCCTTCTTCTCGCTGTTCGAGAACCGGCTGATGGGTGACGGCCTCTACATCATGGACGAGCCGGAGGCGGCCCTCTCGCCGCAGCGCCAGCTGGCGTTCCTGGCCAAGCTGCATCAGCTGGTGCTGGCGCGGTCGCAGCTGATCATCGCCACCCACTCGCCGATCATCCTCGGCTACCCGGACGCCTGGATCTACCAGGCGTCAGAGCACGGGCTTGAACGGGTCGAGTACGAGGACACCGAGCATTTCACGGTGACGCGGGGGTTCCTCAACCGCCGCCAGACCTTCCTCGACATCCTGCTGGAAGAGGACGAAGGGCCGCCGCCCAGATAGTCCTCTCCACGCAGTGGGGAGGGGGACCATGCGGAGCATGGTGGAGGGGTCAGCGCTGGTCGGACCGGAAGGACCTGGATTCAGGGAGGGGCCGCTCGCGTTCGCGCCAGCCCCTCCACCGCCCTCCCCGCTTCGCGGAGAGGAACGACGATTACCGCTTCTCGACCACCGCCAGGCCCACCGGCGCGAGCGCGATGCGGGCCAGTTGCAGGTCCTTGAACGCAAAGGGCAGGCCGATGATGGTCACCGCCTCGGCAATGGCGATCAGGATGTGCGACAGGGCGATGTACCAGCCGGCGAACAGGAACCAGATCACGTTGAGCACGAAGCCGAGCGGCCCGGTGCCCAGATCGCTCTTGCCGGTGACGATCTCGCGCGAGACGATCTCCTTGCCGAACGGCCAGAAGGCGAAGCCGGCGATGCGCCAGGCCGCGAACGTGTACGGCAGGCCGACAATCGTGATCGCAAGGATCAGCCCGCCCAGCAGCCACAGCAGGCCGCTCAGCCAGCCGCCGAAGATGAACCACAGGATGTTGAGCAGCAGGCGCATGGACGGAGTCCCCGGAAGGTCGAGAGGACAGACGTGGTGAATATCCTGCGGGTTGTCGAGGCCCTGCCACATGGATTCGACGTCATGTGCGCCGAGGCCGCCGCCGAGGGCGTGCGCAACATGGCGATTCTGGCCGTCGAGTTCGGGTCGAAGGATGATCCGTTCGCCGACCCCGGTGCGCTCTTCGCGGCCATCATGGACGGCGATCTGGCGGGTGTCGGCGGCGTCACGCGGGAGACAGGGCTTACCGAACCGGCGATGCGGATGCGCCGGCTCTATGTCCGCCCCGCGTTCCGTCGCACGGGCGTGGCGAGCGCCCTCGCCGGCGCGATGATGCAGCAGGGCTTCCAGACCGCCCCGCTGCTGACACTCAACGCCGCCGCATCACCCGCCGCCCCGCCATTCTGGGAGGCGATGGGGTTCGTGCCGGTCAACTGGCCGCGCGCGACTCACGCCCTGCGATTGTAGTTGCCGGTTTGTTCCCGTCGATGTAGCGTTTGCGCATGGACAGGCCTGAACCCTCGACGGCGATTGATCCGGAGCTGCTGGAGCAGGCGGCCCGGCTCGGCCTCGACATCGGCGGGATGAGCGAAAGAGACCTGCGCCTGCGGCTCCGGAAGCTCGACCCGGCCGGCGCTGAGGGTCGCGCTCGCCGCTGGGCGGAGGAGAACGCCGAGGCGATCAGGGCCCACAATGAAGCAATCCGCAGGCGCGGTTCGTTCGGCGACCAATTCCGCCGCTGGTAACCGATGCGACAGTTCGACGTCCTGGTGAACCCGGCGCGCGGCGAGCATCCCTGGGCGCCCTGTATGGTGGTGCTTCAGTCACATCATCTGACCCATCTGGAGACGACGGTGGTCGCGCCGCTGATCGACGACGCGGGTCGCCCGGTCGGCCTCGTCGACGTGCCTGTAGAGTTCGAAGGCCGCGACCTGGTCCTGGCGATTGGCGAGATGCGGGGATCAGCGCTGTCGGAGCACCGGCGCAGCGTCGGCTCGCTCGCTGCTCAAGAAGACGACATCCGTCGCGCGCTGGACAAGCTCTTCAGCGGCTTCTGAAACCACCCTTTTGAGGCGAGCGTTTTCCCGGTCAACGATTAATCCTCAGCCTCTCCCTGGAGGGACTCATGATGGACCGCAGACAACTTCTTGGTGCGGGCGTCAGCCTGGCCGGTTTGACCGCCCTGTTCCCCGATGGCTCGTGGGCCCGGACAGGGATCGACGCATCGACCGCCACAATGGGCGACCGCAAGATCCTGGCGAAGATGCTCAAGGCTACGCCCAGGGTCGGCATTCTGGCCGCGCGCGTCGCCACCCAGACCGGAAGCTACGTCTACCAGTCGTCGGCGGTCGGCACGGGTGGATGGCGCTCGACACTCAACATTACCGGGCTCATGGACACGGACCTGCGGGCGGTGGCGGATGCGGGGATCGAGGACCTGACGACGCGCATGGCGGCCCTTGGGCGAACCCTGGTTCCACGCGCAGAGATCCTGGCGCATCCGGCCATGGCGGAGTTCAGCGTCGTCGAGCAACCCGCGCTGAAGACATGGAAATACCCGAGCGGCGGGCCACCGCTGAACCTGGCCTGGGCCTCGGACAGTGGCGGCAGGCTGTTCTTCTATCACATGGAAGCCTGGAATCCCTTCGGGGCGCTGGCCATCAAGAACTGGCAGCGGACCAACTGGGTGTCCAAGGACCTGAACGCCGTCCTGCTGATGCCCACCTATGTCTACACCTTCGGCGACACCTCCCTCTCGCTCGGGGAGGTCACGACGAACGGCGCCATCCGCAGCCAGGGCGCCCGGGCCGAAGTCAGCGGCAGCATGAAGCTCGTCGACCACCCGTCTTCGGTCTGGGCCACGCGCGGCCTGATCAAGATCGCCGGCGAGACGTCAGACCTACGGTTCAAGGGCGACCTGGAGCTGGGCATGCCCGGCCGCTTCGAGTCGCTGGGATCGACGGGCCAGACGGCCAACTTCGCCTTCCAGGTGGACCGGGCGATGTTCCGTGCGGCGGCGCTGCGTGGCGTCCAGGCGATGAACCAGTTCACCGCCGAGGTCTTCAGCCAGCTGGCGTAAGGCCACTGACGGCCGATTGAACGCGGCCAACGTCCAGATCCGCAAGATCCGCTTCCCGCAGGATCGTCACCGGCTGGTCGGGGCGGATCGGTCTTGGCGCGCTGAGGTCCGGGTTGCTCTCGCGGGAGAACAGCACCACGGCCGGGCAGCCTGTGGCGACGACCACATGCACTGGTCCGGTGTCGTTCCCGACCACCAGCGCCGCCCCCCGTGCGACACTGGCGATGTCGGCGAGCGAAGTCCTGCTGACCAGGCTAACGGCGCCGGGCGCTGCGGACAGGATGACGGAGGCCAGTGCCTCTTCTTCCGCCCCGTGGCCCAGCACCACCGGCGTAATTCCCTGCGCCAGCAGCCGCGCAGCCAGCTGACCGAACAGGGGCGCCGGCCAGCGCTTGGCCGGGCGATGCGGCGCGCCGCCGGGCGCCAGCAGGGCATAGGGCGTGGGCAGGGCGAACCTGGCGGCGTCGCCGGACAGCCAGCTGACGTCCGGCGGCCCGACCTGGGCGATGCCGGCGATGGCCAGCTGGTTGCGCTGCGAGTCCTGGATGTGCAGCCGGTCCCGCGCATCGCCCCTGTAGGCGTAGGCCGCGCCCGGCGCGTTGCCCGACCACAGCGGCCGACGCGGCCAGAGCAGATGGAAGTAGCGGATCGTCCGGCTTTGCGTCTGCAGGTCATAGACCCGGTCGAACCGCGCCTTGCGCAACCGTCGGATCAGCCGCCAGACCGCCGGAAGCGCGCTCCAGGCCGGGCGACCGCCGCTCCAGACGGCGTCAAACCAGCCGGTCGCCTCGCCCATGGATACGTAGGGGCCAGTCGTCAGCAGCGTGATGTGGGCATCGGGATGCGCCGCGCGGATCGCCTTCATCGGGCCGCTGGCCTGGACGAAGTCGCCCAGGGCCGAGAGCTTTATGACCAGAATCTGCTCGCGCGGCACGGCCGCCAGCCTCAGGTACGCCGGCTGACGGCGAAGTCGGCCAGATCCTCGAGCGCCGTACGCCAGGCGTTGGCGTCGGTCTTGACCAGCGCGGCCTTGGCCTCTTCCGCGAACTGGTGGGCCAGATCGAGCGTGGCCTCGGCCGCGCCGGTGCGAAGGATCAGGTCCCGGGCCCGGCGGAAGTCCTCGTCGGTCTGCTCCCGACGGCCAATCGTACGCTCCCAGAAGTCCGCCTCGGCGGCGCCGGTGCGGGCGATCGCCAGCAACAGCGGCAGGGTCGCCTTGCCTTCCCGGAAGTCGTCTCCGGCATTCTTGCCCAGCGCCTCGGTCGTGCCGCCGTAGTCCAGCGCGTCGTCGACCAGCTGGAACGCGAGGCCGAGGTTGAGGCCGTAGGACCGCATCGCGCGGCGCATGTCATCCGATGCACCGGCGCTGACAGCGCCCGCCTCGGCAGCGGCGGCGAACAGCTCGGCGGTCTTCGCCCGGATGATTTCGAGGTAGATGTCCTGTGACAGGTTCAGGTCGTGGGCGCGCGTCAGCTGCAGCACCTCGCCCTCGCTGATCACGCCCGCGGCCTTGGCCAGAATATCCAGCGCCGTCAGGGAGCCGGCCTCGACCATGAGCTCGAAGGCCCGCGCGAACAGATAGTCGCCGACCAGAACGCTGGACGGCGCGCCCCAGATCAGGTGTGCAGCCACCTTGCCCCGGCGCAGCTGCGAGGAGTCGATCACGTCGTCATGCAGCAGGGTCGCGGTATGGATGAACTCCACCGCCGCCGCCAGTTTCAGGCAGGAATCGTCTGTCGCGCGGGCCAGCCTGGCGCAGGCAACCGTCAGCAGCGGGCGCAACCGCTTGCCGCCGGCGTTGATGAGATGGTCCGCCAGCGCCGGGATCACCGACACCGGGCTCTGCATCCGCGCGGAAATGATCGCGTTCACGCCCCGCATGTCGGCGGACGCCAGCGCCACCAGACCATCGACGGAGCCCGCCGGACGGGCTACGGCCGCATTCGCTGCGTCCAACACCTGAGCTCCTTCATCTTCCGGCTACGACCCAAGCGCCGTTGCGGGAAGCCTCATGGGCGGGATAGGTCAGGGAAGAGACGAGGGCAAGGCCGAGATGGCTGACCAGGGCGACACAAGCGAAGATCGGCTGCTGAACGGACGGGTTTTGCTGCGCCAGCCGACCCGCGGCTATCGCGCCGGGATGGACGCCGCCCTGCTCGCGGCGGCCTGCGACGCAAAGCCCGGCGAACGGGTGCTGGAGGCCGGCTGTGGCGCGGGCGGCGCCCTGCTGGCGGCGGCCGCGCGCCATCCGGAGGCCGTGTTTACGGGCATCGAACGGGACCCGGCCGCCATGCGGCTGGCGCGGGAAAACCTTGTCCTGAACAGGTTTGGCGACCGGGTTCAGATCCTCGATGGCGACGTGCGGGCCGGCTTTCGCGCGCTGGGCCTGCCGGTCTTCGACGCGGTGATGGCCAATCCGCCGTTCTTCGACGACCCGGGCGCCCTGCTCGCGCCCGCGCCGGAAAAGACAGGCGCCTGGATGGCCGACGGTGGCCTGGAAGCCTGGACGGGCTTCCTGATCAAGGCCGTGCGTGAGGGCGGGACGATCACGATCATTCATCGGGCCGACCGCCTGGGCGACCTTCTGTCGCTGCTGGCGGACAAGGCGGGCTCGTTCCGCATCCGGCCGATTCACCCGTTTGCTGATGCGCCGGCCAAGCGCGTGCTGCTCAGAGCCGTGAAGACGGGGAAGGCCCCGCTGGTGCTCTTGCCGCCCCTGGTTCTGCATGAACGCGACGGCGGCAAGCATAGCGCCGCGGCCGAGGCGATCCTGCGGGGTGAAGCGGCTTTGGGGTGGGCCTGAGGGGACATGTACCGAAGGTACGTGTCCCCTAAACCACTAGCTCGATCGGGGGACGCGTACCTTCGGTAAATGTCCCCGTTCCTAGTCGTCCGCGTACTCGCGCAGGGCATCGAGGCACAGCTGCAGGCCTGTCACGTCGCCCAGCACGTCCGGCGTCACGATCACGAACAGCCGCCGGGCCTCGGCCCAGAGCATGATCGTCTCGGGCAAGCCGAAGTCCTCGATCAGGCAGCCCTCGCCATCACGCCAGACCCCGTCCTCGTCCAGCTGGGCGCCGATGTGGGCGTCGACGCGGTCGCGAAACTCGGCCTCGTGTTCGTAGGCGACGTTCATGTAGGCCATGACCGGCTTGCCGAGGCCTGACAGGAAGCCGGCCTCGAACGCCGTGCCGGGGTCGGCCGTCGGCCCGCGCCACGGGGTCAGGTTGACGATCGCGGCATCGGCCCGGCGCATGCGCGCGACCCGCTCGGCGTAGAGCTCCCGCGCCATGATCTCGCCGGGCTCCAGCTCACGGAGCTCGCTGGTGTCCGCCTGCAGCATGAAGAAGCCGACGGCCTCACACATCGCCTGGCGCAGGGCGAAGTGCGCGCCGACGTTCGGGAACCAGACCTCGGGTCCGGCCAGATAGAGATTTGAGATGCGACGGACCACCCGCGTCAGGACGCGGCAGGCGTGGGCGCGACAGCCAGGGCCTCGATGCGGATCGGCACGTCCTCGCCGATCAGACCGGGCGGCAGGGCCGCGCCGATGCCGAAGTCGCGGCGCTTGACCGAGCCGGTGATGGTGAAGCCGGCGGCCTGCTTGCCGGAGCCCGGGGCCTTGCCGATCTTGTTGAGCTTCACCTTGAAGGTCACCGGCTTTGTGACGCCGTTCAGCGTGAAATCGCCCGTCACGTCGGCCGTGTCGGCGCCGGTGGTCACAACCTTCGTCGACTTGAACGTGATCAGGGCGTTGGCGGCGGCGTTCAGCCAGCGCTCGCCCTTGAGGTGGTCGTCGCGGGTGGGATCGCCGGCGAACAGGCTGGCGACCGTCACCTGGGCCTCGACCCGGCTGGCGGCGGGGGCGGCCTCGTCGATCCAGATCGTGCCGGAGGCGGCCGTAAAGGCGCCCAGGACGGTGGTGAAGCCGAACCGGTCGACCTGGAAGGTCGTCTGGGTGTGGGTCGGGTCGATCGTATAGGCCACGGGCGCAGCCATCGCCGGCGCGGTGGTCAGGGCCAGAACGGCGGCGAGGATCAGGCGTTTCATGGGCGATCTCCGAAGGGGATGGCCCAAGGTAGTGCGCCTAGTTGCGTGTGAACAGGGCCACGACCTGCGCTTCGCCCTGCGCCGTTATGGTGCAGGCGGCGCCATTGGCGATCGGCTCGCAGCCGACCCACTGGACGGACCAGTCGACGCCATAGCGCCCGTTGGCCTGGGCCGTCAGGATCACCGGCGTCCGACGCTTGATGCGCAGCCAGCACTGGCGGTTCGACTGGGTCATGTACTGGTACTGGACGCCGCCGCAGGCGAGGCCCGGCGGGGCGCTGGCAACGTAGGTGTTCTCCCCGATGTCGCCACCGACGGCGACAACCAGACGAACATCGAGATCCGCCACCACGGTCACGCCGTCGACCGTCGTCGCCACCGGATCCGCCGTCGCCGCGAGCGCCATGCCCGCGACGGCCCACAGGGCGGCCGCTATCAATCCAGTGAAAACCCGAGACGCCAAGGCGACCCCCTGCCCGCAAACCTGAGGCGGGAGATGGATCAGTTCTTCGCCTTGTCCACCAGTTGATTCTTCGTAATCCAGGGCATCATGGCGCGCAGGCGGCCGCCGACTTCCTCGATCTGGTGTTCGGACGCCCGGCGGCGGGTGGCCTTGAAGCTGGGCTGGCCCACGGCGTTCTCGGCCATGAAGTCGCGCACGAAGCGGCCCGACTGGATGTCCTCGAGGATACGCTTCATCTCGGCCTTGGTGTCGGGCGTCACCACCCGCGGACCGCTGACGTAGGCGCCGTACTCGGCCGTGTTGCTGATCGAGTAGCTCATGTTGGAGATGCCGCCCTCGTAAATCAGGTCGACGATCAGCTTCACCTCGTGGAGGCACTCGAAATAGGCCATTTCCGGCGCATAGCCGGCCTCGACCAGGGTCTCGAACCCGGCGCGGATCAGCTCGACCAGACCACCGCAGAGCACGGCCTGCTCGCCGAACAGGTCGGTTTCGCATTCCTCGCGGAAGTTGGTCTCGATGATGCCCGAGCGACCGCCGCCGATGGCGCTGGCGTAGGCGAGGCCGAGATCCATGGCGTTGCCGGTGGCGTCCTGGTGGATGGCGATCAGGCAGGGCACGCCGCCGCCCTTCAGGTATTCGCCGCGCACGGTATGGCCCGGGCCCTTGGGCGCGACCATCAGCACGTCGACGGTGGCCTTCGGCTCGATCAGACCGAAGTGGACGTTCAGGCCGTGCGCGAACAGCAGGGCCGCGCCGTCGCGGATGTTCGGGGCAATCTCGTTCTCATAGATGCCGCGCTGCAGCTCGTCCGGCGCGAGGATCATGATGCCGTCGGCCCAGGCGGCGGCCTCGGCCACGGTCATGACCTTCAGGCCTTCGCTCTCGGCCTTCTTCGCGGAGGCGGAACCGGGGCGCAGGGCCACGGCGACGTTCTTGAGACCCGAGTCGCGGAGATTGAGCGCGTGGGCATGGCCCTGGCTGCCATAGCCTACGATCGCGATCTTCCGGTCCAGGATGCGGGCCAGGTCTGCGTCGCGGTCATAGTAGACGCGCATGATTTTTCTCCGGTCAGGTCATTTGCGCCGCACCTGCGCAACGGCAGTGCAGCAAAGGCCGGGCTATCGAGCGGAAAATTGCCGGAAGGTCAAGGGTTACAGCCCCTCTGAACGTACATCCGCCATGCCGGACGGCTCGTCGACAATACGAAAAAGCCCCGGAGTCGCCTCCGGGGCTTCATCGTTGCGCGGTCTGCGACCTACCAGAAGAGGCCGTAGTAGACGGTCACGATCCGGCCGGTCCAGATGTCGACCAGCACGGCGTCCTGACCCACGCGGACCCATTCGCAGCCGATCGGCGGGTATGGCAGGCCGTAGGCGCTGGCATTCAGGTAGTAGCTGCTGGTGAACCAGCCGAACGGCAGGAAGTCACCGAAGCTCCAGCTGCGGGCGTACCAGCCGCTGGGGTAGCGGTAGGGCGCGACCCGATAGCGCTGATGGGCGCGGTAGGACCGCTGCCAGGACCGCTCGTTGTACCAGCTCCGACCACGGTCACGGCTGCGCATGTCCCGGCCCTCGCCCGGACGACGTCCGTCCCAGCGACGGTCGCCGCCGCGGCCGTCGCGGTCCCATCCGCCGCGCCCGTCACGATCCCAGCCGCCGCGACCATCCCGGTCACGGTCCCAGCCGCCCTGGCCGGGGCGCCCGTCGGGACGACCGTCGCGGTCGCGATCCCAGCCGCCCTGGCCTTGTCCCGGGCCCTGACCACCCGGGCGACCACCGCCGGGGCGACCATCGGGACGACCGTCACCGTCGCGGTCCCAGCCACCCTGACCTTGTCCTGGACCCTGACCACCCGGGCGACCACCGCCGGGGCGACCATCGGGACGACCGTCACCGTCGCGGTCCCAGCCACCCTGACCTTGTCCTGGACCCTGACCACCCGGGCGACCACCGCCGGGGCGAC
>CAIOHT010000153.1 GCA_903858185.1 uncultured Caulobacterales bacterium | reverse complement strand
GAGCCGGCGAGGATGCCCTCCTTCTCCAGCAGCAGCCGCGCGCTCTCGACGCTTTCGCGGTCGGAGATGGCGTAGGCCTTGGACACCAGGTCCATCTGGGCATTGTCGGGGATGAAGTCCTCGCCGATGCCCTCGACGATCCAGCTGCCGGCTTCGCCATAGGTACCGGTGTTGACGTAGTCGTAAAGGATCGAGCCGACCGGATCGGCGAGGATCATCTTGGTCTTGGGGGAGTGTTTCCGGAAGTAGCGGCCAAGGCCCGTCAGGGTGCCGCCGGAGCCGACGCCGACCACGACCGCGTCAAGGTCGCCGCCCATCTGCTCGAGGATTTCCGGGCCGGTAGTCATCTCGTGGGCCAGCGGGTTGGCCGGGTTCTCGAACTGGTTGACGAAGAAGCCACCCGTCGACTGCGCAATCGTCAGGGCCATGTCCTGGTAGTACTCCGGGTGGCCCTTGCCCACGTCCGAGCGCGTGATGCGCACATCCACGCCCATGGCCCGCAGGTGCAGGATCTTCTCCCGCGCCATCTTGTCCGGCACCACCAGGATGAGCTTGTAACCCTTGACCGTGGCGACCTGGGCCAGGCCCAGGCCCGTGTTGCCGGCGGTCGCCTCGATGATGGTCCCGCCGGGCTTGAGCCGGCCGTCGGCCTCGGCCGCCTCGATCATCGAGCGGGCGATGCGATCCTTGATCGAGCCGCCGGGGTTCTGGTTTTCGAGCTTGAGGAACAGCCGGCAAACACCGGTGTCGATGTGCGTCACCTCGACCATCGGCGTGTCGCCGATCAGGTCGAGCGACGAACGCGTCGTCGCGGGAAGGGTCATGTGTCACTGCCGCTGGGGAAAGGATTGACCCCGACTTAGCGTGGATCGAGGCATGACGGAAGCCGCCGCGCCGCGGTTATGGAAACGTCCTGCCCGTCAGCCGGGCCAGTTCCGGAACCAGGAAGCCGTCGAGATCACCGCCCTCGTAGAACACCCCGCGCACCCCGGCCCGGCGCGCCGCCTCCATGTCGGACGGCTTGTCGCCGATCATGAAGGCATCCTCCGGCGCCACGCCGAAGTCGGCCAGCGCCCGTAGCAGCATGCCGGGATTGGGCTTGCGGTCCGGGTGATCGGCGACGCGGTAGCGTTCCTCCGCGGCGGCCTCGTGATGCGGCGCGAAATAGATGGCGTCGATGCGCGCGCCGACGGTCGCAAGCTGGCGCAGCATTTCGGCGTGAAAGGCCTCCATGTCCGCCTCGGCGTAGTAGCCGCGGCCGATGCCTGACTGGTTGGTAGCGACCACCACGACCGCACCGGCGTCGTTGGCGCGCCGCACGGCCGCCATCGCGCCCGGAACCCATTCCAGCTCTTCGGGTTTGAACGCGTAGCCATGATCCACATTGAGGACGCCGTCGCGATCGAAGATCACCATGTGCGTGCGACGTGCGGTCATGATGTCGGTATTATCCCAACCGCTCATCCGGCGCCACGCAGTGCGGCGCGCAGCGCCAACGCCGGGACCCAGGCTTTTTTCCTGACAGAGCGATGCTGAACGCTAAAACACCTGGTTCCCGGCCTTCACCGGGATGAGCGGAGACAAAATTGGCCCCCGACAGCGTTCTCACCCTCAACGATCGCCTCAAGCGCTGGCTGTTCGACCACGCCCTGCCGCTCTGGTGGGAGGTCGGGTTTGATCGCGCCAAGGGCGGCTGTTTCGAGAAGATCGGTCAGGACGGCAGGGCGATCGAGGGCCCGCGCCGGGCCCGGGTCGCCGCGCGGCAGGCCTGGGTCTATGCCGAGGCCGGCAAGCTGGGCTGGACCGGACCGTGGCGTGAGGCCCGGGATCATGCGCTGGAGGCCCTGACCACCACCTTCGCCCGCGATGACGGCCTGTTCCGCATCCTGGCGGCCGCGGACGGGACCTCGCTGGACGAAAGCGCCAATCCCTATGAGCAGGCGTTCGCGCTGTTGGCGCTGAGCAGCGCCGGTCGCGAGCTGGAAGCGATCCGCACACGCGAGGCCATGGTCGCTGCGGGACTGCTGCGTCCCGACGGCGGGGTGCTGGACGACGGCCTGCTGCGCGCCAATCCGATGATGCATCTGTTCGAGGCCGTGCAGGCCTGGGCGGCGGTCGGATCCGATGCGGGCTGGCAGCGGGTCGCGGACGCGATTGCGGCCACCGCACAGGCCAGGCTGATCGATCCCCGGACCGGCGCGCTGATCGAGCTGTTCGATACCGACTGGCGTGCACTGCCCGACGCCGATGTAGAGCCCGGTCACCAGTTCGAATGGGGCTGGCTGCTGATGCAGCACCAGGGCGACAATCCCGCCGCCCGCCGGCTGATCGAGATCGGCGAAGCGCAGGGCGTCGAGCAGGGCGTGGCCATCTTCAGCCTCGACCAGGCGCTGGCGCCACGTGATCGCTCCGCCCGCCTGTGGTCCCAGACCGAGCGGCTGCACGCCCACGCCGTCACGCGGAACTGGGTCGGCGTCCTCGACGGCGCGGCCGGGCTGCATCGCTATCTGGACGTGCCGGTGCAGGGCCTGTGGCGGGACCGGCTGCTGCCGGGCGGGACGTTCGTCGACGAGCCTGCGCCGGGCAGCTCGCTCTATCACATCATCAGCGCGGTCTCGGCGCTGGATGCGGCCTGCCGGATTTAGGCGAGAGGCTGTCAGGAAATCTGGGCGCCGCGCGTGGCCCGCTGGCTTGCGCAGGGCGTTCCCCGTCTTTACCTCCACGTCAGACGGGGACGCTGGCGGTGACGCTGGCAGCCTCACGTAATCTGATCACGACCTTCCCTTGCGCCCGCGCGCCATCCCGTATCCGATGAGCTGATGACCGCTGACCTTTCGCCCGCACGACTGACGCACCTGCAGCGGCTCGAGGCCGAGAGCATCCACATCATGCGTGAGGTGGTCTCCGAGGCCGAACGCCCGGTGATGCTCTATTCCATCGGCAAGGACAGCGCGGTGATGCTGCACCTGGCCGCCAAGGCCTTCTATCCCGGCAAGCCGCCCTTCCCGTTGCTGCACGTGGACACCACCTGGAAGTTCCGGGCGATGTACGAGATGCGCGAGCGCATCGCGACGGAACTGGGCTTCGACCTGCTGGTGCACAAGAACCCCGAGGCCGAGGCGCAAGGTATCAATCCCTTCGACCACGGCCCCGCCCACACCGATCTGTGGAAGACCGTCGGCCTCAAGCAGGCGCTGGACAAGCACGGCTTCGATGCGGCCTTCGGCGGCGCGCGCCGCGACGAGGAGAAGAGCCGGGCCAAGGAGCGCATCTTCTCGTTCCGTTCGGCCGAGCAGCGGTGGGACCCGAAGAACCAGCGCCCCGAACTCTGGCGGCTCTACAACGCCCGCAAGAACAAGGGCGAGAGCATCCGGGTGTTCCCGATCTCCAACTGGACCGAGCTGGACATCTGGCAATACATCCACCTGGAGAACATCCCGATCGTGCCGCTGTACTTCTCCGGGGTGCGGCCGGTGGTCGAGCGCGACGGCACGCTGATCATGGTCGACGACGACCGGTTCCGGCTGAAGCCCGGGGAGGTTCCGCAGATGAAGTCGGTCCGCTTCCGCACTCTGGGCTGCTACCCGTTGACCGGGGCGGTGGAGAGCACGGCCTCCACCCTGCCCGAGATCATCCAGGAGATGCTGCTGGCCACCACCAGCGAACGCCAGGGCCGGGTCATCGACCACGACCAGGCCGCGTCGATGGAGAAGAAGAAGCAGGAAGGGTACTTCTGATGAACCCTCACCCGCTCATCCCGGCGAAGGCCGGGACCCAGATCCAAAGCGCGGTCTGGCTGGCTAATCTCCCACGTTCCGACGTCGACCATTCCGCTCGCAATCTGGGTCCCGGCCTTCGCCGGGATGAGCGGATTGGGAAAGGGTTCTCCCAATGAGTGCCTACAAGCCCGCGGATCTCATCGAGACCGACATCGACGCCTATCTGCTGCAGCACCAGCACAAGTCGCTGCTGCGGTTCATCACCTGCGGATCGGTGGACGACGGCAAGTCGACCCTGATCGGGCGGCTGCTCTACGACTCCAAGATGATCTTCGAGGATCAGCTGGCGGCGCTGGAGGCCGACAGCAAGAAGGTCGGGACCCAGGGCGGGGCGATCGATTTCGCCCTGCTGGTCGATGGCCTGGCCGCCGAGCGCGAGCAGGGCATCACCATCGATGTCGCCTACCGCTTCTTCGCCACCGACCACCGCAAGTTCATCGTCGCCGACACGCCCGGTCACGAGCAGTACACGCGCAACATGGTCACCGGCGCCTCGACCGCCGACGCCGCCGTGGTGCTGATCGACGCGCGCAAGGGCGTGCTGACCCAGACCCGCCGGCACAGCTATCTCGTGAACCTGCTGGGCATCCGCAACATCGTCCTGGCCGTCAACAAGATGGATCTGGTCGGCTGGGACCAGGCGACGTTCGACGCGATCGTCGCCGATTACAGCGCCTTCGCGGACAGGATCGGCCTGGCCAATTTCACCGCCATTCCGATGTCGGCCCTCGATGGCCAGAACATCACCGAGCCCAGCACCGCCGCGCCCTGGTACGACGGCCCGCCGCTGATGCGCTGGCTGGAGACGGTCAGCGTGGAGGACGATCTGCAGTCCCGCGCCTTCCGCATGCCCGTTCAGTGGGTCAACCGGCCCAACCTCGACTTCCGCGGCTTCAGCGGCCTGATCGCTGCCGGCACGGTGAAGCCCGGCGACAGGGTCAAGGTGCTGCCGTCCGGCCGCGAGAGCACGGTCGCGCGCATCGTCGTGCTGCCGGGCGATCTCGACCAGGCCGTGGCCGGGCAGTCGGTGACCATCACCCTGGCCGACGAGGTCGACGTCTCGCGCGGCGACGTGCTGGTCGGGGCCGATGACCCCTGCCCGGTCGCCAACCAGTTCGAGACGACCCTTGTCTGGATGGACGACGAGGCCATGCTGCCCGGCCGGCCCTATCTGATGAAGATCGGCGCGCAGACGGTCACCGCCTCGATCACGGAGCCCAAGTACCGGGTGCAGGTGAACACCCTGGAGCATATCGCCGCCAAGCGGCTGGAGCTCAACGAGATCGGCGTCTGCAACATCTCGCTCGACCGGGCGATCCCGTTCGAGGCCTACAAGACCAACCGGGACCTCGGGGGCTTCATCCTGATCGACCGGCTGAGCAATCGGACGGTCGGGGCCGGCATGCTGCATTTCGCCCTGCGTCGCGCCGACAACATCCACTGGCAGGCCACCGACATCGGCAAGGATGTCCGCGCCGCCCAGAAGGGCCAGAAGGGCCGGGTGGTCTGGTTCACCGGCCTCAGCGGCGCCGGGAAGTCGACCATCGCCAACCTGGTCGAGAAGCGGCTGCACGCGCTCGGCCGGCACACCTACCTGCTGGATGGCGACAATGTGCGCCACGGCCTGAACAAGGATCTGGGCTTCACCGAGGAGGACCGGGTGGAGAACATCCGCCGGGTCGCCGAGGTCAGCAAGCTGATGGTCGACGCCGGCCTGATCGTGCTGACCGCCTTCATCAGCCCGTTCCGCGCCGAGCGCCGCATGGCCCGCGAGATGCTTGAGGATGGCGAGTTCGTCGAGGTCTATGTCGAGACCCCGCTGGCCGTGGCCGAGGCCCGCGACGTGAAGGGCCTCTACAGGAAGGCGCGCGCGGGGCAGCTGAAGAACTTCACCGGCATCGACAGCCCCTACGAGGCCCCGGAGAACGCCGAGCTCACCGTGGACACAACGACGCTGTCACCTGTGGAGGCGGCGGAGACGATCGTGGCGTGGCTGGAGCGGGGGTAGGCGCGCCGCGCGTTCAACGAGCCAAGCCGTCCAGGTAAGACCGCCTCCAGAAGCTGAACTCATTGAACTCGCCGTGCATCACGGGGTGACACCGGCCGTCCTCCCTGGCGGCCGTCCGCGTGATCGGCGGCTCGCCACACTCGTTCCCGCGCGTCCTGGCCTTGGCGAAGACCCGGATCGTCGTTCGGCTTCTGACATCGCCCGGGATCAGCGCCATCGTCGTCCTCAGGTTGTTCCACTTGCCCAGAGTGCGCTCGTCCGGGCTGCGCGGCCCCTCGAACATCTCGTCGATCCACTCCAGAAGGCTGCCTTGTGGCGCCAGGCCGCCCATGAACAGCTCTCGCGACTCGTTGAGCGGGTGCAGGACCAGATTGTAGAATCTGGTCTTTCCCTGTTTCGCAAGCGCAGGGGCAGCTGTCATTCGGAAGTCGCGGATCGTACTTGCGGCCGCCATGTACACGACTTCCGTCCACGGCAGCTCGGGATGCAGCCACAGCGCCTCGTTGGCGACGAGGGCCCCCATCGAGTGCCCGTACATATGCAGTTCGACGGGCACGAGCCGACCATTCGAGTCTCGGATCTTCCAGCTCTTGTCGTGGTAGACCAGCTCGCAAGCCAGCCGGTCAAAGAACACCGCGAAACCAGCGCCGCCTTGTGGATCGGGTCGGGTCTCGCACGCCTCGCCCCGCGATGCCGGCGCTGTGCGCTGGAACGCCATGCGCGTGCGACGCACCATGTTGTGCCAGGCGTTTGCGCCAACTTCAGGTCCGACCAGCGTGGCCGCGAAGCGGACCGGAGCCAGGAAGGCATAGTTCAGTTCCCGGCCCATACTGCGGGACCGACCGTTCAGTGCGGCCTCCGTCGCATATGGAGGAAACACGATGCTGGGACAGTCGAGTCGATTTAGGGCCGCACACATGCCATCGGCGCTGTCGGCGCGCTCTTCCCCTTCGACCAGATAGTATTTGTTGCCACGCTTGATGACGACACTGTCGCGGAACCGAAGAAACTGCCCGCCCAGGTTCTGTGGCGTCCGGGCTCCGCTCGCCAACACGTCGCCAATGAGACGCCCCGTTGTCGTCACGGGCGAGAAGCCTTGCTCCTGCAGGCCGTCGCGGACACAACACAGCCGGTCGCGGTAGGACGTCGGGAAGTCCGAGTTCCAGACAAGAAATATGGGCGCGAACCCGTCGCTCATCATCGCCGGCGCCAACGCTTCAGCGCTCTTGATCGCGTTTCCGTGGCTCACGAGACCGCCGTGCGCGAAGATGAGTATCTTCAGGGGCTCGTTCTGCGGCAGCAGCGCCGCCCGGCGTCGTAACTGCGCGATTACCGGATCGACAAACTGGTCATCGCTGACCTTCGCGATCTTTTTCGTACCAGGCGCTGGATCGTAGACTGATCGAAACTCGCCCAGTCCGCGGACGGCGATCGTAAGATCGGCAACGTCGCACTCCGAGGCGGGGACGCGGTATACCTTGCCGAGGAGAGCTGGCTTCGCTTCCGGATAGGGCGCGCAGGTCGGTCTTGCGACAGCGCGTTGCGAGTTCGGCCCGACCTTTACGGCCGCAACGTCTGCGACGGCGCTGGTCGCTAGTGCTGGAAGCAATACAAGCGCGAGAACCCTCACCAAGATGCGCATGCTCGCCCCCGAATGCGTCCATAGATTGAAGAATCTACTATAGCGTGCGTGGATCGGGCGCCGTCAAGCGGATAGCGAACCTACTTCACCCCGTTGTAGCCCTTGTACCACTCGACGAAGTTCCTCACGCCCTCTTCCACCGTCACCTGCGGCTTGTAGCCGACGATGCGCTGGAGTTCGGCGACGTCGGCGACGGTGTCGGGCACGTCGCCCGGCTGGAGGGGCAGCATCTCCATGATCGCCTTGCGGCCAAGGCACTCTTCCAGCACCTCGATGTAGCGCAGCAGTTCGACCCGGTCTTCGGAGCCGATGTTGAAGATGCGGTAGGGGCCCGAGCCGCTGGTCGCCGGGTCGGGCGCCTGGCCGTCCCAGTCGGGGTTCTTGCCCGGGACATTGTCCATCGCGCGGATCACGCCTTCGACGATGTCGTCGATGTAGGTGAAGCTGCGGCTGTGTTTGCCGTGGTTGAAAACCTGGATCGGTTCGCCGGCGAGGATCGCCTTGGTGAACATGAACAGCGCCATGTCCGGGCGTCCCCACGGGCCGTACACCGTGAAGAACCGCAGGCCGGTGCAGGGCAGGTCGAACAGGTTGGCGTAGCTGTGCGCCATCAGCTCGTTCGACTTCTTGGTCGCGGCGTAAAGGGTCAGCGGATGCTCGGTGCTGTCGTGCTCCGAGAACGGCATCTTGGTGTTGGCGCCGTAGACCGAGCTGGTCGAGGCGAACACCAGGTGCTCGACGCCGTTGTGCCGGCAGCCCTCGAGGATATGCAGAAAGCCCGTGACGTTGCTCTGGACGTAGACGTGCGGATTGGTCGCCGCGTAGCGGACGCCGGCCTGGGCCGCCAGGTTGATCACCCGCTGGGGCCTGTGGGTGGCGAACGCCTCTTCCATGGCCGCCCGGTCGCTGAGGTCGATGGTCAGCTGGGTGTAGTTGGGGTGGTCGATGGTCCGCGCCAGCCGGGCGCGCTTCAGCTCGGGGTCATAGTAGTCATTGAGGCAGTCGACGCCGATCACGCTGTCGCCGCGGGCGAGCAGCCGCAGGGTGGTGGCCGAGCCGATAAAGCCGGCGCTGCCGGTGACCATGACTTTCATGAGGCGACTCTTCGTGGACTACAGACGACCGTCCACCGCGGCGCGCGGCAGCGTGGACTTGACGTCGTATAGCACGCTGTCGGGCTTGCCGAGCGCACGGACGCCGTCGGCGCCCAGGTCGGTGAACTGCTTGTGGGCGACGGCGAGGATGATCACGTCGTAGTCGCCGGCCTGCGGAGACGCGGTCAGCGTCAGCCCGTACTCGTGCTGCGCCTCGGCCGCGTCGACCCAGGGGTCATGAACATCGACGGCCAGCCGGTGGTCGGTCAGCTCGGCAACGATATCGACGACCTTGGTGTTGCGCAGGTCGGGGCAGTTTTCCTTGAAGGCCAGCCCAAGCACCAGCGCGCGCGCGCCGACCGGGTTGATACCCTTGCGGACCATGAGACGCAGGACCTGGTCGGCGACATAGGCGCCCATGCCGTCGTTGATGCGTCGCCCGGCGAGGATCACCTCGGGGTGGTAGCCGGCCTCCTGGGCCTTGTGAGTCAGATAGTAGGGATCGACGCCGATGCAGTGCCCGCCGACGAGGCCGGGTCGGAACGGCAGGAAGTTCCACTTCGTGCCGGCCGCCTCCAGCACCTCGAGGGTGTCGATGCCGAGCTTGTTGAAGATCAGCGCAAACTCGTTGATCAGCGCGATGTTCAGGTCGCGCTGGGTGTTCTCGATCACCTTGGCCGCCTCGGCGACCTTGATCGAGCTGGCGAGATGGGTGCCGGCGGGAACGATCGCGCGATAGAGGCCGTCGACGAAGGCCGCGGCCTCGGGCGTCGAGCCCGCGGTGACCTTGGTGATCGTCGACAGGCGGTGCTGACGGTCGCCCGGGTTTGCCCGCTCGGGGCTGTAGCCGCAGAAGAAGTCGACGTTGAAGGTCAGGCCCGATTCTTTTTCGAGGATCGGAACGCAGATCTCTTCGGTGCAGCCGGGATAGACCGTGGACTCGTAGATCACGACCGCGCCGCGCGTCAGGTGGCGACCGATAGCGCGGCTGGCCGAGGAGATGGCGCCGAGGTCGGGGCGGCGTGCGGAGTCGATCGGGGTCGGGACCGTTACGATGAAGACGTTCCGGCCGGCGAGATCTGCGTCCTGGTCGCTGAACCGCAGTCGTGAGTTGCCGGTCAGTTCGTGCGGATCGACCTCGAGCGTGCGGTCCTCCCCACGCCGCAGTTCGGCGATCCGGCCGGAATCGAGATCATAGCCGAGCGTGTCGTGATCCGCCCCGAACGCCACGGCGAGGGGCAGGCCGACATAGCCCAGTCCAAGGACGCAGATCCTGGCTTCAGCGGGAGTCATCATGGGGTGCGCCCTCACGCGCGGGCGCGACGTGCCCACCCGTGGGCAATCACCGATCCCGCGCGCACTGGCAAGAGCTAAGCCGCCAGCGGCCTAGGGGTCCTGCTCGGTGGGCGCGGTCGTGGCATCCAGGACACCTTCCCAGGGCAGGCGTTCAATCGTCAGGACAGGTCCCGCCGGGGCCTTGGTCGCCTTGGCGTCCGCGTAGATGGCCGACACGGCCAGCGGCCGGTCGGTGAGGACAAGGATCTCGCAATTCAGGCGGATCGTCTTGGCTCCGGTCGTCCACGGGGACGTTGTCGTCGGCTTGCGCGTCGCCGGACCACAGGTGCGGTTGCCGACCAGGATGGTCAGCTGCTGCGCGGCGCCGGCCCCCTGGGCGGTCGAGGTTCCCGAGGCCTTCACCAGATAGCGCCCGGCCGTCATCGCCGGGAGGGTGCAGGTCGTCTGGCCGGGGTTGACGGTCCGGCAGTAGGGCTTGCCGATGTCCGGCTGGGCGTAGCCCTGGAAGGCGCGGGGCGGGCCGAGCGGGGCGGCCGGCGCCGCCGGCGCGGCGGGCGGCGGGGCGGCCGGTCGGGCGGCGGGCGTCGCGGTCTGGGCCGACGGCGCGGCGACGCCGATCACCGACAGGGCCGAAGCCAGGATCAGGGTGCGCATGGTGCGTCTCCCGTGTCTGCTGGGGGTCAGGACTTGGGCTTGGCGGCCGGCGCCGCGGCGGGGGCGGCGGCCTTCGGGGCGGTCGAAATGACGCCCTGGTTCTGAAGAGCGGCCTGCAGGCTGTTCATCTTGTTGAACATGTCCACGGCGGCGTCGAGGTCGAGGACCAGACGGACGACGGGGACCGACTTGCCCGTGCGCTTCTTGGCCTTGGCGTCGGGATCGTCCATGCGAACGACGCAGAACTCGACGCGCAGGGTCCGACCGTCGAACGTCATCCGCTGCACATTGTCAGCAAAGGTCTCGACCAGGTCCGCGCGGTCTTCGTAGCGCAGGTCCGCGCTGTCCAGAATGGCCTTGGCCATGGGTATCTCCTTGTGCGTCTTGAGGCGCCGTCAGGCGGGCCGAAGCGCCAGTCTAGTCGGGGAAAAGCAGGGCTGTAAACGAAGAGGGCCGGTCTTGCGACCGGCCCTCCCCATGGTTTGTGGCAGTGCCTACCAGCGCCAGCGGAAGCCGAGCGAGGCGTCCGTGGACTGATAGTCGTCCTTGAACTTCACGCCCGCGTTCACGAAGGCCGAGAAGGCCGATTCGCTGCTGAACACGTTCACGCTGCCGGAGACTTCGCTGAACGAACCGCTGAAGTCGTCCATCAGGGGCAGGTCAGGACCGGCGCTGTGGATAACCAGGCCGTTCTCGCCGTCGAACTCGTTCCACACCCGGGCCGTGACCGTGAACTTGGCCGCGAAGGTGTTGAAGTCGGCGTCGGCGCCCAGGCGAGCACCGAGGCTGCCGCGCATGCTGGTCTGGTCGTCCCAGTCGATGACCGCGCCGGGGACGGCGATGTCGTCGAAGGAAGTCTTGACGTAGCTGACGCTGGCGAGCGGCTCGAGGAAGACGTTCTCGCTCAGCGCCAGGGTGAAGCCACCCTCGAGCTGACCGCCGACCGTGTTCGCTTCGCTCTCGTAGATGTTGTTCGGCGCGGCGGCCAGGGTCGGAACCTGATGGGTCAGATCCAGGAAGTTGCCGGCGACGATGCCGTCGACGAAGAAGTTCTTCGCCACGTAGCTGCCGTAGACGCCCAGCGTGAGGCCGTTCATCGACGTCAGGGTGTTCGAGGCGACGAAGTTCACGTCGGTGTCGAGGTAGCCGATCATGCCGCCGACGATCCACTGGCTGTCGGCAGACGTCGCGCTGATGAAGTCCACACCGGCAGTCAGCGACGACGTGTTCTGGCCGTAGCTGGTGTCGAAGCTGTAGGTCTTGCCGAACAGGTCGAAGCTGCTGATCAGGTCGCGGTCGGTCTTGCCGCCCGTGACCTTGAACCACACGCCCGAGCCGCTGCCGTCGATATCGCCCAGCTGGCTGCGCAGGTCGGCCTGACGGTCGTACCAGGAGCCCGTGGTTTGATACCAGGCGTTCTGGGCGGCCGTGCCGAGGACAGTGAACTCGAAGGCTTCGCTGTCAGGCAGACCGACCAGGACGTGCTGCTTGTTCAGGTTGCGGGCCAGATCGTAGAAGAACAGGCCCTTGTCGAGCACGCCGTCGACCGAGTTGAGGTCGGCGCGCCACCAGGTCGAGGTGTTGTCGAAGCCGAAGTCGTTCAGGCCCGTCGCACCGGCGCCGCTCACGTCGACCACAACCATACCGACGGGGTTGTAGGCCCCCCAGACGTTCGGGCTGATGTCGGTGACCTTGACCAGCGTGCTGCCCGAGGTGTTGCCACCGGTCAGGCTGAGGCAGTCGGACCCGTTGAGGACCGCGCAGCTCGTCTGGACCAGGGCGCCGAGGTTGGAGTCGATGACCAGGCGGCTGGAGCCCGACCCGATGAAGGTCGTGCCGGCCGCGAGGATGCGGTCGTCAGCGGCCAGGTCGGAGTTCACCGCGCCGGAGCTGCCGAACACCACGCGACCGGAGTTGTTCCAGGTTTCGAGGTTGGAGATCGTCAGCGTCGAGGCCGCGAGGGTCGGCTCTCCAACCACCAGCGTACCGGCGTTGTTGAAGGTGTCGGCGCCGCCCAGGAAGTCCCAGCTCGTCGCGACGCCGCCAGCGTTGGTGTAGATCACGCCGGTCGCGGTGTTGTTGAGGATGTCCGCGCCGGGGCTGAAGGTCGAGGCCCCCGTCGTGTGCCAGCTGAGCGGCGAGGTGTTGTTGAACACCACGTTGCCCGTCAGGCCCGAGAAGTTGACCCGACCCTGCAGGCGGCCGGCGTTGTTGACGATCACGCTGCCGCCGGTCCGGCCGATGATGGCCAGATCGTCGTAGCCGGTTGCGGTGTTGTCCGAGGACCGGACGACCGCGCCGGCGGCGATGTTCAGCGTGCTGAGCCCCGCGCCGGTGTTGCCCATGTCGACAACCCAGCTGCTCGCGCCGGCGCCGGCGCTCACCGCCAGGCTGTTGGCGGCGAGGTTGATGTTCACCGCCCCGCCATTGCTGACCGTGCGGACCGCGCTGCCGTTCTGGCCGTTGACCGTGACGTTGGCCGCGACGTTGACGTTCGTGGCGCCGGTGCCGGTCGTGCCGGTGTTGATGCCGGCGAAGCCCGCCTCGGTGGAGCCCGTGACGTTGAAGTTGGCGTTGACCGTCGTCGTGCCCGTTCCGGTGTTGCCGGTCAGGATGCCGTTCTCGCTGCCCGAGACCACCGCGTTGTTGGTCACGATGACCGCGCCGCCGCCCGAGCTGGCCTGGATGGCGTCAGCGCCGGAGGAGGTGACGGTCGCGGCCGTGGTCACGGTGACCGCTGCCGAGCCCGCCGCCGAGGCGTTGATGCCGTCGTCAGCCGCGTTGATCACGCCGCCGACGTTGTTGGTCACGGTGTTCGTCCCGCCGTTGGTGGCGGTGACGATGCCGCGGCCGCCGGCGCCATTCGCCGTGATCGCCGCCGAGTTGGTCACGAGCGAGGTGCCCGCGCCGGCCGTCGAGGTCTGGATGCCGTCTGCGGCCGTCGAGGTGATCGCCGCGGCGTTGCCGACGACGATGTTGCCCGAGGTCGAGGAAGCATTCACGCCGTCGCCCACCGAGACGATCGTGCCGCCGGCGTTGTTGTTGACGGTGTTGGTTCCGGTGGAGGTCGAGGTCGTGATGCCCGTGCCGGAAGACCAGATGGCGGCGCTGTTGGTCACCGTCGTCGTGCCCGTCAGCGAGCTGCCGAAGATGCCGATCAGGTCAACGCCGTTGCCGTTCGTGCCGAGCTGGCCGGTGTTGGTCACCGAGGTGTTGCCCGTGCCGCCGTTGACCGCCGAGATGGCGCGGTCAGCGAAGCCTTCGATGAAGCCGGAGTTGATGACGATCGTGTTGCCGGCGCCGTTGTTGGTGGCGCTGATGCCGTAGCCGCCGGAGGCGTTGGCGTCGGCGAGGATCTGCGACGCGTTGGTCACCGACACATTCCCGGCCGAGCTGCTGCTGGCCACGATGCCGTCGTTGTAGGCGAAGATGTAGGCGCCAGTGATCTGGTCGACCGTGATCGCGCCGGTCGTGGAGACCGCCGAGATGCCGTCGCCGACCGTGCCCGTCCCGTAGGCGTAGATGTTGGAGTTGCTGTCGATGTTGATCGCACCGCTTCCGGTAACGGCGTTGATGCCGGTCCCGTAGGATTCGACGAGGGCGTTGCTGACGATCGTCGAGGTGCCCGTGCCGCTGGTGACGGCGTTCAGGCCGGTCGCGGTAGAGAACCCGTCCTGGAAGCCTTCGACATAGACGTAGGCGTTGTTGGTGATGTCGACGTTGCCGCCGGCGGAGATGGCGCTGATGCCGGTCATGTCCGGATAGACGCCCGAACCGTCGACGCCGTTGCCGCCGTAGACCCAGACATTGCCGCCGCCGACCGTGACGCTGACCGCGCCGCCGTTGGCTTCGGCGTAGATGCCGGCGCTGTCGTCACCGACGACCTGGATATCCACGGATCCCAGGTCGATGTCGATGCTGGCCGTTCCGGCGGTCGAGGCGATCGCCCGGATACCGGCAGCGCCGTCCGCTTCCGCGCCCGCACCGTCGTTGACGTAGATCACCAGGCCGTTGCCGGTGTCGATGTCGATGGTCGGGTCGCCGGCGCCCGTGTCCGCCGCCTGGGTGCTGACGGCGTTGATGCCGACCGCAATGGCGTCGCCGTCGGTGTTGTTGACGTCGATGTTCAGGTTGGTCCCGGCCAGGATCGTCACATCGCCGCCGGCCGTCATCGTGATCCCGTAGTCGTTGGGATCGATCGTGACGTTGTTGCCGATGGTCAGCGAGGCGTCATCGCCGGCGTCCATGCTGATACCGCGGACCGCGGCGGTGATGGTCGTGCCCGACCCGATCGACGCCGAGGCGTCACCGATGTCCGCGAGCACGTCCACGCCCGTGGTGGTCAGCGCCGTCAGGTCGGAGTTCGCGCCGACGTTGGCGGTCGCATCGCCGGTGCCCAGGTTGTAGGCGCCGACGGCGACGTCGCTGCCCGAGGTGATGGTCGAGCCCGCGCCGACGGTCACCAGCACGTTGCTGGCGTTGGCGGCGTTGTAGCTGGCGGCGGCGACACCATAGGCGCCGGCGACGATCGTGCCGCCGTTGTAGATGACGGTGTTGCTGCCGGCGGGGCCGAAGTTCAGGCCGCCGATACCGCCGGCGTCGGCGTAGATGTTGCCGCTGGCGGTGATGCTGATGGCGCCCGCGCCGCCGGAGACCGAGGCGAGAATGCCGTTCCCGCCCACCGGATCGCCGATCAGGCCGATGTTGCCGCTGGAGGTGATGGTCACGCCGCCGCCGGCGGTCGTGGCGCCGACAATGCCGTTACCTTCCGACGCGTCGATGTTCCAGATGCTGTCGATCTGGACGTTGCCGCCACCGCTGGTGGAGGCGTCGATGCCGTCGCCGTTTGTGGCGTTGATCGAGCCGGCCGAGTTGTTGACGTCGACCGTGGCCGTGCCGCTGACGGTGGTCAGGTTGATGCCGTCGCCGGCCGTGCTGGTGACCACCTGGCCGGCGTCATTGCCCTCGACGGTGCCGAAGCCCGTGCCGGTGACGTTCGCATCGACACCCTGGACGCCCGACGTGTCGCCGTAGAGCAGAACCTGGACATTGCCCGCGCCGCCGGTCTGGGCGTTCACGCCGTCGTCGGTGACGCCGGAGGTCGTGCCGAAGCCGGTCGAGACAATGACATTGCCCGAGGTGCTGGTCGCGTTGATGCCGACGGTCTGGCCCGTGACCGTGCCGAAGGTGCTGACCGTGTTGTCACCGGTGTTGGTGACCGCGGTGATGCCGGCGCCGGTGTTGCCCTGGATCGTCGTCAGCGTCGAGGTCGCCAGGACGAAAGAGCTGCCCGTGCCGGTCACGCTGGCGGAAATGCCGTTGGTCTGGCCCGTCACGTTGCCTGTGATGACGTCGATGTCGAGGTTGCCGGCGCCGGCGCCCGTGATCAGGCCCTGGATGCCGTTGCCGCCCGTGCCCGTGACCGTGCTCAGGCTGTCGATGAAGACGTTGCCCGAGACGCTGTCGCCGGTGATGCCGGTGAAGCCGGAGACGATGCCGTTGGCGACGATGTCGATGACGCCCGAGTTGGAGAAGCCGCCGACGCCGCTGCCGGTCGTCGTCGTCACGGTCGTGCCGGCCGCGGTGTTGATGGTCACCGTGCCCGTGCCGTTTGCGACACCGATGACGCCGGCGGTGGACGCCGTGACGTCGCCGTTGATGTCGAGATCAACCGTGCCAGCGCCGCCGGTGAAGGCGAAGACGCCCGTGCCGGCGCTGCTGTTCACGGTGCTGTTGGTCTCGATGTCGATCACGCCCGAGGTGCTGTTGGCGATAATGCCGCCGGCCGCGCCGACAACGGCGCCGTCGGTGGTGATCGTGGTCAGACCGTCCAACGTCACGGTGTTGATGCCGACGCCGGTCGTCCCGGTGACGGTCGCGCCCGCCGCCGTGTTGATGTCGATCGCGCCGCCCGCCGCACTGGCATTGGCGTCAATGCCGGTGCCGGTGAAGGAGGTGACGAGGTCGTTGGCGTTGACGGTGATCAGGCCGCTGTCGGTTTCGGCGCTGATGCCGAAGGTGCCGCCGTTGACGATGTTGTTGTTGGTGATCGTGATCGCGCCGCCGGTGGATTCAGCGGTGATGCCGTCCTGGGCCAGACCGGTGACAACGCCGTCGACCGTGATGATCGTCGCGCCGTTCTCGGCCGAGGTCAGGATGCCGAAGTCGCCGCCGACCGAGGCGCTGACGCCCGTCGTGATGACCGTGACCGTCCCGGCGCCCGTCGTCTGGGCGGCGATGGCGGCCGCTTCGACCGTGCCGAGACCGGCCGAGCCGGCCTGGACGTTCGCGCTGCTGGTGATCGACAGGTCGCCACCGTCCGAGCCGGCGAGGATGCCGACGTTGCCCGGCAGGAGGCCGGCCGTGTCGGCGTCGTTCCCGGCGATCGAGGTGATCGCGCCGGTGCCAACGAGGATGGTCACATCGCCCGAACCCGCCGAGGCGTCGCCGACGATGCCGCCGGCGCCGTCACCGCGAACGGTAATCGAGACGCCGTCGGCGACCGTGACGGAAACGCTGCCCGTGCCGGCCGCGGTGTTGGCGGCGTAGATACCGATGGCGCCGTCGGCTTCACCGGCCGCGCCGTCATCCACCGTGATGGTGTTGTTGGCGCCGATGATGACTTCCGAAGATTCATCGCCCGGCGCGGTGTCCGCGGCGGCCGAGCTGACGTTGTAGATGCCGACGGCGACGTCATCGGCGTCGGTGTTGTTAACGTCGATGGTCACGCCGGCCAGGGTGGTCGTCGTGGCGTCGATGGCCGCCGAGTTGAACACGCCGTAGTCGTCCGGATCGATGGTGACGCCCGCGCCGACCGTGACGCTGGACGAACCGGCGGTCGATTCCGCGCTGATGCCCACCACGCCGGCGGTGATGTCGCCGTTCGCGGTGACGCTGACGTCGCCGGCCGAGTCGGCGCGGATGCCGGCGTCGCCGCCGATGACCGTACCGTTGGTGACCAGGGTGACCGAGCCCGTGACGCCCGAGACGTCGAGGCCGTCATCGCCCACGCCCGGACCACCGTCGAGGTTGCCGTTGAAGGTCATGTTGACCGTCGCCGCGCCGAGGGCGTCGATGTGCACCGCGTCGCCGTTGGCCGAGGTGTAGTCCCCGCCCGCCGTGCCGGTGATGTTGCCGCCCGCGATGATGCGGACCGCACCGGCGACGCCGCTGATGCTGGTGCCGGCCGCCGTGTCGAAGGACACCGAACCGCCACTGTTGATTTCGACGCCGTAGAAGCCCGGCGCCGTCGAGGTTATCGCGCCGACCGACTGGTCGAAGTCGACGTTGCCGTTCGTCGCGATAGTGACCGCGCTGTTGAGGGCCGTCGTCACGTTGCCGTCGATGTCGACATTGGCGTTGCCGCTGGAGAAGATACCGACGCCCGCGCCGCCAATGACCGTGCCGTTCATGTCGAACGTCACATCACTGCCGGCCAGGTAGGTGTTCCAGAACCCCGGGGAAGCCGTAACCGTAACACCGGACGCCACGGTCACACTGACCACGCCGGCGTAGCCAAAGCCGCCGTCAGAGGCGTTAATGGCGTGGCCAGCATTGACGTCGGCGTTGACGTTCATCGTGATGTCGCCGTCGGACAGGGCAACGATCCCGTAGCCGCTGAGCGCGTTGACCACACCGCCGCTCGTAATGGTGATCAGCCCGGTGCCGGTCGTGGTGGCGAGGATGCCATTAGCCGTCGTGCCGGTGACGCCGCCGACCGTGGTGATGGTCGTCGTTCCCGTGCCGCTGTTGCTGGTGACGATACCGTTGATGCCGCTGACCAGGCCGGAGTTGTCGACCGTGATCGTGCCGCCGAGGCTGGAAGCGTTGACGCCATTGCCGCCCGTCGCCGAGACCGCAGCGACGTCGATATCAACGTTGCCCGCGCCCGTGGAGCCGGAAACGCCGACGCCGCCGGTCGAGGTGACCGTGCCGCCGGTGGTGTTCAGCGTAACGTTGCCCGAGGCGCTGGAGCCGATGACACCCGTCGTGCCGCCGACCGTGCCGCCGGTGTTGACGGTGATCAGGCCGCTGCCGGTGTTCGAGGCATTGATGCCCGAACCGGTCGTGCCGCTGACTGCGGCGGCGGTTGTGATGACGGTCGTGCCCGTCAGGCTGTTGGTGGTGACGATACCCGAGGTGCCGCTGACGATACCCGAGTTGTCGACGGTGATCGCGCCGCCGGCGCTGGAGGCGTTGACGCCCACGCCGCCCGTGGCCGAGACCGCCGCAACGTCGATGTTGACCGCAGCCGCGCCACCGGTCGTGCCCGAGACGCCGACGCCGCCGGTCGAGGTGACCGTGCCGCCGGTGGTGTTCAGGGTGACGCCGCCCGTGGCGCTGGAGCCGATGACGCCCGTCGTGCCGCCGACCGTGCCGCCGGTGGTGACGGTGATCAGGCCGCTGCCGGTGGTCGAGGCGTTGATGCCCGAACCGGTCGTGCCGCTGACGCCCGCCAGGGTGGTGATGGTGGTCGTGCCGGTCAGGGTGTTGGTGGTGACGATGCCCGAGGTGCCGCTGACGATGCCCGAGCTGTCGACCGTGATCGCGCCGCCGGCGCTGGAGGCGTTGACGCCCACGCCGCCGGTGGCCGAGACCGCCGCG
>CAIOHT010000152.1 GCA_903858185.1 uncultured Caulobacterales bacterium | reverse complement strand
GATCCAGGCCTTGCCGTAGTCGGTGACATAGTCGAGGTCGAGGCCGTCCAGCACCTTCAGCACGTCGCGCGGGCGGGACAGATCGAGCAGGCGTCCGGCCCAGTTCATCCGCGCGTCGGTGGCCGGCTCGCCGCCGTCGTCAACGCCGATGGCCTCGTTGAAGACCGCCTCGCCTTCCTTCACATCGCCGGTGTCGAGCAGGCTCTGGGCCAGCAGGATCAGGATCCAGTCGCCCTGTTCCTCGCGGTCGCTGAATTCCTCGCCGTCCTGCAGACGCGCACGATAGGCCTGTCCGGCCTGGATGGCCTCGTCGTAGCGGCCGAGCGCGCGCAGGGAGGAGAGCATGTCGCGCACCGGGGAGAGCTTTTCGGGGGCGGCCTCGATGTCGGCGCGGGCGCGGGCCAGGCTGACCTGCTCCAGGGCGATCCAGTCGAAAAGGCCGGCATTCGCCCAGGCCTCGCTGAAGCGGCGGTCGCCGGCGACATACATCAGCACGCGGGGGTCGTCGGCCCCCGCCACGGCCTTCGCGGCATCGGCGCCGCGGCCCGCATCGCCCAGCTGCCAGCCGTAGGCCAGGGCCCACTCGTTCTTCGCCGCGCGGGCGGAGTCCGGGTTCTTCCAGGCGAAGGCGGTGATCCGCTGGAGCGAGCTGAGGGCGAGGTCGGGCTCGTCGTCGAGGTAGTCGGTGAAGGCCGAGATCATCCCGGGCCGCCAGGTGGCGACCACGTCGGGCTGGGTATCCAGCATCTTGAGGAAGCGTCGCGTGGCCTCGGCCATGGCGTCGCGTTCGAGAGCGTCGGAGATCTGGATGGTCAGGACCGCCCCGACTTCCATCGGCTCCACCGCGATCGGCTCCAGCTTCGCCGCGGCGACCAGGCCCAGCGGCTTGTCCTTGATCTCGCTGCAGATGATCACCGAGAACAGGAACGGCCGGCGGATCTCGGCGCGCATCCGGTCGAACCGGGGGTCGTTCATCAGGGCGCGCAGGGCCGGCAGCTTCGCCTCGCAGGTCTTGAAGTCGCTGTCGACGAGCGCCGAGACCGCATCGCCTGCTTCCTGTTCCAGGCGCAGCAGGTCCATCTGCCGCCCGATGGACTGCGACGAGGCCGGGACGGCGATCGCCATGGCCGCGAGGGCTGACAGGGTGATCAGAACCGGACGAATACGCATGCTGAACCCCGAAGGCGACTGAGCGGGCAGTCAGGCCCGCCCGCGCCCGGTCGTCAAGGCGCGACTACAGGGCGGCGTAGGCGTCCCGGATGTCGAGGCAGGCGCTGCGGGCGAAGTTCCAGGACGATCCCGGTCCGTCACCGGCCGCGGCGAGCGCGGCCTGGGCCTCGGTGCGCCCGGCGATCACCGCGGGACCCAGCGCCTCGATGGCGGCGGCGCGTGGGATGGCGCGGTCCTGCATCACCCGGTCTACCGCCTGGCGGAAGAAGGTAACGCCGAGCGCCCTGGCCTCGTCGGCCCGCCCTGCGTCACCCTTGTCAGCGTAGTAGTTGCTGGCCGCGCCATAGAGACCGGCGCAGCGGGCCTGGATCGCCCAGTAGGGTTTCCCTGCAAGCCCCTCGGTCAGCAGCGGCCCGCCCGGATAGAGCAGGTCGCCGGCGACCGCGGGCGCCGAAGCCGCGATGGACAGTGTGGCGGCGATCAGGAGCCGGATCGGGTTCTTCATTCTCGTTTCCCCGTCTTGAACGGTCAGACGGTGAGGGTGACTCCGGATCGCCGCGCTGGCAACGCCGACGATCAGCGCTTGGGCTTGTCGGCCTCGTTGATCACCGCCCCGGCAGCGGCGCCGACAACCGCGCCCGGAGGTCCGGCGACCACCGCGCCGGCGATCGCGCCCGTCGCGACCCGCTGTTCCATGTTGTGGCCACAGGCCGACAGGCCAGCCCCGGCAAAGGCGATCAGGGCCAGGGTGATGGTGGAACGGATACGCATGTCAGCAGCCTCGTCAGAGCGCCCGGCATCGGGCCTGTCACCCTTCAACGGACGCAGGCAGTCGTGGTTCCGGGTCTCGCCCGGGGCGAGAATTCACCGCATTGCGGCTGGTCGCTCGACTCTGCGCAACCTGTTGAATCCCAAGGGAAGCTCAAGCAACACGCGGATCACCTGTCAGGAGAATCATGCTGCATTGCAGCAATCTCTTGCGAATCGTGGCGCATTGAGTCATAAGGCCGTCCACAAGTCGGACTTCGGCCATTTCGTGAACCGGTCGAATCCCCACTTTGTCAGG
>CAIOHT010000151.1 GCA_903858185.1 uncultured Caulobacterales bacterium | reverse complement strand
GTGGTCCATTCGCTCTTGTGCGCGTTGAGATCGGCCCGGGTCATCCAGCCGCCGATGCGCTTGAAGTAGGCCTCGATGCCCCGGGCGATCTCGCCGTTGTAGAAGGCGTCGCGGCCGCCGGCGGCGATCTTGCGATAGGTTTCGGCCAGTCCCGGATTGCGGAACATCTCGCCCTCGCGCGGCGCGCGGCCTTCAGGCATCCAGACCTTGCGAAAGTTTTCCACCTCCTCGATGCCGGCGTTCGGGCCGGTGAACCGGCGCACCGAGGCGGCGAGATAGAAGGCCACGTTCTGGCTGACCGGAGCACCCTCCTGCGCCTGGGCTATGGCGGGGTCGAACAGGTCCTTCCAGGGCAGCTTGCCGAACCGCTGGTGCAGGTCCCACCAGGCCTGGACCGCGCCCGGTACGCTGACCGAAATCGCGCCGAAGCTGGGGATGGCGCCGTTCTTCGCCCGCGACCGGACAGTCTCCAGCGACAGCCCTTTCGGCGAACGGCCAGAGCCGTTCAGCCCGACGACCTTCCTGGTCTTCGGATCCCACAGCATCACGAAACAGTCGCCGCCGATGCCGCAGGCGATCGGCTCCAGGAAGCCAAGGCAGGCGTTCGCGGCGATGGCCGCGTCGATCGCCGAGCCGCCCTTGCGCAGGATGTCGATGGCCGCCAGCGAGGCCAGCGGATGGGCGGTCGCCGCGGCCCCGTGCGCGCCCCAGGCCGCCGAGCGGCTGGCGTATGTCGCGCCGTCGATCCGGTCGCCGCTGCGGACGTCCGGTCGGTTCAGGTTGGGATTGCCAGGCCGGCTCTGGGCCAGCGCCTGCCCGGCGAAGGCGGCGGCCGGCAAGGCGGCGAGGAAGGTGCGGCGACGCATGGGCGGGTCCCTCGTGGTGAGTGCGGGGACTATAGGCCGGTGGTGGAGGGGGGCTAGAAGAATGACAGACGCTCCCCGCGTACCGGGGAGGAATGTTCAGTGTCAGCTCTCCGACCAGACCCCCAGCTCATTGCCCGACGGATCGGTGAAATGAAACCGCCGCCCGCCCGGGAAGCTGAAGATCGGTTTGACGATCACACCGCCGGCAGCCTCGACCTTCGCCAGCATGGCCTCAAGGTCGTGGGCATAGAGGATCACCAGCGGCCTGACCGCACCCTCGGCGTCGAACCCGCCATCCAGGCCCTCGTTGAAGCCCGCGTAGTCGGGGCCGTAGTCGACGAAGCTCCAGCCGAACGCCTCGGCGTAGAAGGATTTCGCCTCGGAAACCCCCTTCGCGAGGAATTCCACATAGTCGATCTTGCCGTCTTCGCGCATCGGGCGAGCTCCTTGAGTTCCGTTTTTGTTCTATACCGCCACTGCGCCGTCAGGGGAAGGTCCAGACGCGCGTGCGCTTGACCTCCATGTCCTCCAGCTCGCGGGTGGTGGTCACCTGGTATTCCGCCAACAGGGTCAGGCCTGTCTTCGGCAGATAGGTCCGTCCCGGATCGCCCAGCAGCACAGTCTTGCCGGAGGCCTTGGCCGCAGTCAGCCAGGCGATGACCCGCTCGGCCAGCGGCTTTTCGTAACAGATGTCGCCGGCGAGGATGACGTCCGCCCAGTCCGGTGCGGGCGAGTCCAGCAGGTCGTCGTCGGTGAAGTCGACAGCCACGCCGTTGGCCGCCGCGTTCAGCGCCACGGCGGCCTCGCAGTAGACATCAATGTCCGCCGCAAGCACCGAGGCCGCGCCTGCCCGTTTGGCGGCGATGGCGACCATCCCCGAGCCGGACGCGAAGTCGACAACGCGCTTGCCGGCGACGACGTCCGGGTTGTCGAGCACGTACCGCGCCACCGCCTGTCCGCCCGCCCACGCGAAGGCCCAGAATGGCGGCGGCAGGCCGATCTTCGCGAGGTCTTCCTCGGTCAGCTTCCAGATCGGGGTGATCTCGTCGGCCAGATGCAGCACCAGCTCCGGCGCGTGCGGTGGAGCCTGGAGGCGGGTGTTCCCGACGATGAAGGCCCGGCGATCGGTGATCATGGGGCCTTGTGGACCGGATCGCCGCCAAGCTCCATGACGGAGAGCGGGACTTGCAGTCTGATGGCGTCTGACGTCTGCTTTGCGGGATATCCGGAGCGCGCCATGAACCGTCGTCACATCAGTCTCGCCGCAGGAGCCCTTCTGCTTCTCGGCCCGGCGGGCGCCGCCACGTCCCGCGACGGCCCGCCGACGGCGCCGACGGCGGGCGTCCCGGCCGCGGACTGGCATGAACCCACCCTCTGCGCCCCGACCGAGAACGTCGTCTGGTCCTGCCGCACGAAGAAGAAGACGATCAGCGTCTGCGCGTCGCGGAAAATCTCCGCGCGCGAAGGCTACATCCAGTACCGGATCGGCAAGCCCGGCGCGCTCGAGATGCGCTATCCGGAAACGCTGGCCCACCCGCGCGGCCAGTTCCGCTACAGCCTCTACATCCAGGGCAACCAGTCGCTGGAGTTCACGCGCGGCGGCTACGGCTACGCGATCTTCGAGGACCTGCGGTCGCCGGAGGACGGGATCATCGTCACGAAGAACGACGCCGAGGTCGCCCGCATCACCTGCAACGGCGGCGGCGCCATCGAGATCCAGCGGCCCGACCTGCTCGGCATCGCCGATACGCCGTACGGGAACTGACGGAACTCAGACCGCACCAGCGCCGGCGCATGTGGCGGGGAAGGCCGGCGGGCGGTCTCAACGATGAAGGCCCGCCGGTCGGTGATCACGGGAACGCCCTGGACC
>CAIOHT010000150.1 GCA_903858185.1 uncultured Caulobacterales bacterium | reverse complement strand
GCGCTCATCCGGTCGTGCATGTAGCCGACGAGGATGCCGTCCTCGATCAGGATGGTGCGTTCGGTGGGCGTCCCCTCGTCGTCGACGGTCAGGGAGCCGCGGCGGCCGGGAATTGTGCCGTCATCGAACACGGTCACGCCCGGCCCGGCTACGCGCTCGCCGATCCGGCCCGAAAAGGCGCTGAGGCCCTTGCGGTTGAAGTCGCCCTCCAGCCCGTGGCCGACGGCCTCGTGCAGCAGGACGCCGTTCCAGCCCGGGCCGAGCACGACATCCATCTCGCCGGCGGGGCAGTCGACGGCGTCGAGGTTGGTCACGGCCTGGGCGAGGGCGAACTCGACCTGCTCCTGCCATTTGTCGGGTGAGATCCAGGCCTCGAACCCGGCGCGGCCGCCGGCCCCGGAGGTTCCGGTCTCGCGCCGGCCGTCCCGCTCGACGGTCACCTGGACATTCACCCGGACCAGCGGCCGCACATCGCGAATCAGCCGGCCGTCGGCGCGCAGGATCTCGACCGTGCGGCGCTCGCCGGCCATGGAGGCCATGACCTGGACGACGCGCGGGTCGCGCGCGCGGGCGAAGGCGTCGATCTCCTGCAGCAGGGCGACCTTGTCGGAGAAGCCCGGCGAGGCGACCGGGTCGTCTTCGCCATAGAGTTTCGTGTTGGTCGATCGCGGCGCCTCGGCGGCGATACCTGAGTAGCCGCGTCGGGCCAGTCTCGCCGAATCGCCGGCGCGCCGGATGGCGGCCTCGGAAATCTCGCTGGCATGGGCGTAGCCTGCCGTCTCGCCGGCCACGACCCGAAGGCCGAAGCCCTCGCTGGTGTCGTAGGACGCGGTCTTCAGCCGGCCGTCGTCAAAGACGAAGGCCTCGCTCTCGCTGCGCTCCAGGAACAGCTCCCCGTCATCGGCCCCGGCAAGGGCGTCGCCGAGGATGGCGCGGGCGCGGTCAGGATCGACTCCGGCGGAGTCGAGCAGCGAGGGAGCGAGAACAGATGCGGTCATGACCTACAGGTAGGCGTTTCGACCGCATCCGTCATCATTGCGGCAGATGAAGATCGCCCGATCCGTCGATATTGCTGCTCAGGCTGGCCGGTTTGGTCGTCAGGGTGACGTCACCGCTGCCGGCGATGCTGACCTGGGCCGCCCCGGAGGCCGACACTTCCGCCTCGCCGCTACCGGCGACCGCGATGCTGGCGTCCCGGGTCTTGAGATCCGCGAGGCGCGCCTCCCCCGATCCCGCGATCGCAAGCGACAGGCTCTGGGTCACGCCCGCGACCTCGACCTCGCCGGAGCCATTGACCTCGATGGCCAGGTCCGGCTGGTCATAGTCGGCGATTGTCAGGTCGCCGGAGCCATTGACCACGAAACGCTTCACCGCCGGAGCCACGATGGTGACCCGTAGCCCTTCCCGCATGTAGCGCATATGCAGACCGCCCGTGGTTTCGCTGTCCTTGAAGCGAAGGCGGCCGCCCTCGAGGATCACGCGGTCAACCAGCGCCTTTGGACCGGAAACGGTCACACTGGCGACGGCGCCCTGGGTGTAGGAAACCTCGGCAGGCACATCGATCTGCAGTTCCGGGCCGCCCGCCCAGGCGATGGTCTGGGTCACGTCGGGACCGTGGCGGCTGTCGCGGCCGATCTGGACCGACACGTCGCCGTTTTCGTCGAACTGCTGCAGGAACGCGGGTGAGAAGGTCCAGCCCTTCTCGAACAGTTCCCGTCCGCCGATGGCCGCGGCGCCGGAGAAACAGACCACGGCCAGCACGAAGCTCGCCACGGCAATGATGATCAGGGTTCGGATCATGACCGGGCTCCTCAGCCTTGCGGATCGATGGCCGGCTTGAGCAGCCGGTAGTGGAGACGGGCGTACCAGACCAGGGCGTTCACCAGTCCGACGGTGACCAGGGTCAGCACGGCGCCGGCCGAGGTCGAGATGGCCATGATGCCGATGCCGCCCAGGACCGCCGTGGCCGGCCCTCCCGGCGGACTGGCGAACGGCCCCGCGGCGAAGACGATGCCGCCCGCGACGATGCCGACGATCACGGCGACGAAGAAGCCGAACAGCGCGCCGATCACCCCCATCAGGATGGGCAAAAGGATTATGATGTCGATCGCGCCGAGCCCGAGCACCGCGAAGACGGCGGCGACGGCGGCGGACGGGTTCTTCTGTTCCTCCCACTTCTTCATGCCGGCCTCGGCACGCAGCTCGCGGGCCAGCCGGCCAGGATTGCCGAGCGCATCGGCGACCTCCTGCTCGGTGCGACCCGCCGCCTGCGCGTCGGCAAAGTGGGTGTCGTAGTCGGCGGCGATATCCTCGATGGTCGCGACGGGCAGACCCGTCAGACCGCGACGAAGCCTGGCCATGAAGTCGGCGCGGGTCATGCGGTCGCTCCCAGGATGTCGTCGACGGCGCGGGTGAAGGCGGCCCATTCGGCCTTCTGCTGCGTGAAGCTGCCGCGACCGGCATCGGTCAGGCGGTAGTATTTCCGCGGCGGGCCGCTTGGCGACTCCACCAGATAGGTCTCGACCAGCCCGTCCGCCTGCATCCGGCGCATGAGCGGGTAGATGGTGCCTTCCCCCATGTCGATGTCCTTCGCGAGTCGGCTGGCGATCTCGTAGGCGTAGCTGTCGGCGCGCGACAGCAAGGCCAGAACGCAGAGCGCCAGCACCCCTTTTTTCAATTGGATTTCGATAGCTTCGGTCACGTTTTCCATTCCCAAATCTGGCACCCTTCTACCGCATGATACTGACTATTGCAAGATAGCTGTTTAAGCACGATAGCCGGGGATGGGGACGGATGATGGCCGGCCCGGGCCGGACCGGCCGTCAGCCGCTTGGCAAGGCCGGTTCCAGCGCGTATGCACCGGGCCTGAAAAGGCGAAAGGGACGGGTGGGATTCCGGCATGCGCAAGCAGCCGGACCATTCGCCCGAGTAGCTCCTGACTGCCGGCGGACTTCAGGGACCGGCGAAACGGACGTGAGGCGCATGAACGCGAAGGTGAAGGGGATGCGGGGGCTGTTTGCAGCTTTCGCCGCCGTCGTAATGACGGCGATGGCCGCGGGTGGGGTCCGCGCCGAAGGATTGATGGGGCAACCCACCCCCGGAGGCATGGGCCTGCAGCCGGCGGCGTCGCCGCTCAAGCACCAGGTGCACTTCTTCCACGACGTGATCCTGCTGCCCGTGATCACGGTGATCAGCCTGTTCGTGCTGGCGCTGCTGCTCTGGATCGTGGTGCGTTACAACAAGAAGGCCAATCCCGTTCCGGCCAAGTGGAGCCACAACACCGTCATCGAGGTCGTCTGGACCCTGGTGCCGGTGCTGATCCTGATGGTCATCTCGATCTTCTCGTTCCGGCTTCTGTTCGACTATCACAACATGCCCAAGCCCGACCTGACGGTTAAGGCGGTCGGTTATCAATGGAACTGGGGCTACGAGTACCCCGACCAGAAGATCCCCGAGTTCATTTCGGCCATGCTGCCGGAAGAAGAGGTCGCCAAGCGCGGCCTGCCTCACGGCGTCTTCCGCCTCGCGGCGACCGAGCCGATGGTTGTGCCTGTCGGCAAGGTCGTCCGTGTGCAGGTGACCGCGGCCGACGTGATCCACGCCTTCGCCCTGCCGGCGTTCGGTCTCAAGACCGACGCTATCCCCGGGCGTCTGAACGAGACGTGGTTCAAGGCCGAAGCGGTCGGCACCTACTACGGACAGTGCTCGGAACTGTGCGGCGTCGACCACGCCTTCATGCCCATCGAGATCAAGGTCGTCAGCCAGGCGGACTTCGACGCCTGGGTGGCCTCCAAGGCTCCCGCCGCGGCCCCCGCGCCCGTCGCTGCTCCGGCGGCTGACGCGGCAGCGCCGGCTCCGACTCCCACGGCGGCTCCGGCCGTCCCCGCCACCGGCCCCGCGCCGGTGGTCGCGAACTGATTTCAGGATAAAGACCGATGGCTTACGCCGCCGCTCATGACGACAAAGAAGCCGAGCACATCCCCGGCTTCTTCACGCGCTGGTTCTTTTCGACGAACCACAAGGACATTGGCACGCTCTACATCATCTTTGCCATCATGGCGGGACTGGTGGGCGGCGCCCTTTCGGGTCTAATCCGCTGGGAGCTCGCTGCGCCCGGCATCCAGATCTTCGGTCCCAACTCCTCGGTCAGCCTCCTGGGCCTGATCGAACAGAGCAACCACGGTTACAACGCCGTGGTGACCGCCCACGCCCTGATCATGATCTTCTTCATGGTCATGCCGGCGATGATCGGCGGGTTCGGCAACTGGTTCGTGCCAATCATGATCGGCGCGCCGGACATGGCCTTCCCGCGGATGAACAACATCTCCTTCTGGCTGCTCGTCGCCGCCTGGGTGCTGCTGCTGATGTCGATGTTCGCCGACGGCGGCCCGGGCAAGGGCTTTGGCGGGGGCTGGACGATCTATCCGCCGCTATCGACCTCAGGCCACACCGGGCCTTCGATGGATCTGGCGATCTTCTCGCTTCACCTCGCCGGCGCCAGCTCGATCCTCGGGGCGATCAACTTCATCACCACCATCTTCAACATGCGCGCGCCGGGCATGACCCTGCACCGCATGCCGCTGTTCGTGTGGTCGATCCTGGTCACCGTCTTCCTGCTGCTGCTGGCGCTGCCGGTTCTGGCCGGCGCCATCACCATGCTGCTGACGGACCGCAACTTCGGCACCGCTTTCTTCGATCCCGCCGGCGGCGGCGATCCGGTGATGTTCCAGCACCTGTTCTGGTTCTTCGGTCACCCGGAAGTGTACATCCTGATCCTGCCGGGCTTCGGCATGATCAGCCACATCGTCTCGACCTTCTCCAAGAAGCCGGTGTTCGGCTACCTGGCGATGGCCTACGCGATGGTCGCCATCGGCTTCGTCGGCTTCATCGTCTGGGCCCACCACATGTACACCGTGGGCATGGGCATCAATCTGCGCGCCTACTTTGTGGCCGCCACGATGGTCATCGCGGTGCCGACGGGTGTGAAGGTGTTCAGCTGGATCGCCACGATGTGGGGCGGCTCGGTGAGCTTCAAGACGCCGATGCTCTGGGCGATGGGCTTCATCTTCCTGTTCACCGTCGGCGGCGTGACCGGCGTGGTTCTCGCCAACGCCGGCGTCGACTACAGCCTGCACGACACCTACTACGTCGTCGCCCACTTCCACTACGTGCTCAGCCTCGGCGCCGTGTTCGCGATCTTCGCCGGCTTCTTCTACTGGTTCGAGAAGATGTGGGGCGTGAAGTACAACGAGTTCCTCGGCTGCCTGCAGTTCTGGATCATGTTCGTGGGCGTGAACCTGGTGTTCTTCCCGCAGCACTTCCTCGGCCTGCAGGGGATGCCCCGGCGCTACGTCGACTATCCCGACGCGTTCACCCTTTGGAACCAGGTCTCCTCGATCGGCTACATCATCACCGCCGCCGGTGTGGGTGTGTTCCTGATCATCCTCCTGGAAGCCGCCATCCGCCGTCGCAAGGCGGAGGCCAATCCCTGGGGCGAAGGCGCCACGACGCTGGAGTGGACCCTGTCCTCGCCGCCGCCGTTCCACCAGTTCAACGAACCGCCGGTCATCAAGGACGACCACCACTAGGTCGCCAACCAGCGGAAACACTTTCAGGGCGCGTCAGGGTTGGACCCGGACGCGCCCTTCCCTTATGAAGCCCTTACCCATGACCGAGCCCGCCGCCATCAGCCCCCGCCCCGCCATTCCGGCGCTGTGGTCGGACTACCTGCAGCTCCTGAAGCCGCGGGTCATGTCGCTGGTGGTGTTCACCGCCCTGACCGGCTTTGTCTGTGCCGGCGCGCCGTCCAACCCGCTGCTGGCGGGGGTCGCCATCCTGTGTATCGCCGTGGGCGCGGGGGCCTCGGGCGCGCTGAACATGTGGTTTGACGCCGACATCGACGCAAAGATGCGCCGCACCCGCGGACGCCCGGTGCCGATGGGCAAGGTGCTCGGCGCCGAGGCCGCGACGATGGGCGTGGTCCTGTCGCTGTTCTCGATCATGCTGCTGGGCATGACGACGAACTGGCTGGCCGCCGGGATGCTGGCCTTCACCATCTTCTTCTACGTCGTCGTCTACACGATGTGGCTCAAGCGCTGGACGCCGCAGAACATCGTCATCGGTGGTCTGGCCGGCGCCCTTCCCCCGGCCATCGGCTGGGCCGCCGCCACGGGCGAGGCTCCGCTGAACGCCTGGCTTATGGTGCTGATCATCTTCCTCTGGACGCCACCGCATGCGTGGGCCCTGGCCCTCTATACGTCCGAAGACTACGCCAAGGTCGGGGTGCCGATGATGCCAGTGGCCAGGGGCGCGGCATCGACCCGCAAGCAGATCTTCCTCTATTCGCTGCTGTTCACCCCGGTCTGCCTCGTGCCCGCCTTCACGGGCCTCGGCGGGCCAGCCTACCTGGCCATCGCCGCCGCCGGTGCGCTGGTGTTCCTGCTGCTGGCCTGGCGCGTATTCCGCTCGAAGGCCGGCGATGCGCCGGACGAACGGCTCGATGGCGAGGACCGGCTGTACGCCGTCCGCGCCGGGGCGAAGGACGCCCGCAACCTGTTCGCTTTCTCGATCCTGTATCTGACCCTGCTGTTCGCCGCCCTGCTGGGCGAGCACCTGCTCGGGGTCGCGCCGCTGGAGCTGCTGAAATGACGCAAGAGACCATTGAACGGCCGAAGTACGACACCGAGGCTTTCCGAAAGGCCCGGTCGGGGCGCAACATCGCGCTGGGCCTGGGCCTGGTGGCCTTTGTCGTGATCGTCTTCATCGTCACCGTGATCAGGATGGGCGCCAATGCCACGCCTCATTTCTAAGCCCGGCCGCAACGCCCGGCTGGCGATCATCTGCGCTTCTGTCTTCGCCGGCATGGTTGGAATGTCCTACGCCTCGGTGCCGCTCTACCGCGCCTTCTGCCAGCTGACCGGCTTCGACGGGACAGTCCGCAAGGCCGACAAGGCGCCCGACAGGGTGCTGGACCGAAAGCTGACCATCCGCTTCGACGCCAACGTGCGCGAACTGCCCTGGCGTTTCACGGCCAGCCAGGTGAGCCAGGAGGTCAAGATCGGTGACACCGGTCTGGCCTTCTACAAGGTGACCAACACGGGCACGACGCCGATGACCGGTCGCGCCAGCTACAACGTGATTCCCGAATCAGCCGGTCTCTACTTCCAGAAGCTCGAATGCTTCTGTTTCACCGACCAGACGATCCAGCCCGGCCAGACGGTCGAGTTCCCGGTCGTCTACTTCGTGGACCCGCAGTTCGCCTCGGATTTCGAGACGCGCGGGGCCCAGGAAGTCACACTTTCCTACACCTTCTTCCCCTCTACGGAGAAGAAGACCCAAGCGGCTCTTGGCGGAACGGCCGAGGCGAGGCTATAGCACCCCATGAAGTCGGAACGGCTGGCCCGTTCCGGGGGACAAAGAGGTTCAGGCACGATCATGGCCCACGGCGCCGTCAAGCACGACTACCATCTCGTCAATCCCAGCCCCTGGCCGCTGGTCGGATCCATCGCCTCAACGGTGATGATGTTCGGCGCGGTGGTCTGGATGAAGGGCCTTTTCGGTATCGATAAGGGCACGTCCTGGATCTTTATCGCCGGCCTGGCCCTGGTGCTCTTCACCATGGCCGGCTGGTGGATGGACGTGACCCGCGAAGCCAACGCCGGGGACCACACGCCGGTCGTCAGCATCGGTCTGCGCTACGGCATGGTGCTGTTCATCGCGTCGGAGGTCATGTTCTTCGTCGCCTGGTTCTGGATCTTCTTCGAGATGGTCCTGTTCCAGGGCAACCGCACCCTGACGCCGGAAGTCGGCAACTTCGAGGGCGTGGCGGAGGCATGGAAGGCCTGGCCGCCGAAGGGCGTCGAACTGGTCCCCGCCTTCCACCTGCCGCTGGTCAACACCCTGACCCTGCTGCTGTCGGGCACGACGGTCACCTGGGCGCACCATGCTCTGCAGGTCGGCGACCGCAAGGCGGCCAAGATCGGACTGGCGCTGACCGTCATCCTCGGCGCGCTGTTCACCGCCATCCAGGTCTATGAGTACAACCACATCCTGCACGAGAACCTGTTCTTCTCGGAGGAAGCGGACAAGGCCGGCCTCTATGGCTCGTCCTTCTTCATGGCCACCGGCTTCCACGGCTTCCACGTGCTGATCGGGACCATCTTCCTGCTGGTCTGCTTCTTCCGCCTGCTGGGCAAGGGCTTCACGCCCAAGCAGCACTTCGGCTTCGAAGCTGCGGCCTGGTACTGGCACTTCGTCGACGTGGTCTGGCTGTTCCTGTTCGCCTTCATCTACGTCGTCTTCGGGACGGCCTGACGTGGTCAACCCTTACGCGGCCGGGGCGGCGGGTCGCTGCCCCGGCTGCGGCGAGGGACATCTGTTCGAGGGCTTTCTGAGGATCGCCCCCGTCTGTGAAGCCTGCGGCTTCGATCTGAAGACGGCCGATACCGGAGACGGTCCGGCCGTCTTCGTCATTCTGATCGGCGGCTTTCTGGTCGCGTTCGGCGCTGTGTTCACCGAGATCGCCTTCAGTCCGCCGATCTGGCTCCAACTGCTTGTCTGGCTGCCGCTGACCGCGATCGTCTGCGGCGCGCTGCTAAGACCGTTCAAGGGCCTGCTGGTCGCGGCCCAGTTCACCAACAATGCCAGGGAGGCGGGACGGGATGGCCGCTAGACGGTTTCCGATCGGTCTGACCATCGCCACCGCGATCAGCCTGGTGATCCTCATCGGTCTGGGCGGCTGGCAGCTGAAGCGCCTGGCCTGGAAGACAGACCTGCTGGCCAGCATCGCGGCCGCCCAGTCCACGCCGGTGAAGCCGATCGGCCAGGTGCCGCTGACGCCTGCCTACCAGTTCCGCCGGGTGTCGCTGGACTGTCCGGGACTGGCCACCGCGCCATTCATCGAACTCTATGCCATCCGTGACGGCAAGGCCGGCCACCGGCTGGTGTCGCTCTGCCGCCCCCTGGGCGGTCGCATGCCGATCATGGTCGATCGCGGCTTCGTCGCCGATACGGTAAGCGCCCGTCCGCCCGTCGCGGCGTCGACCGAAGTCGTCCGTCTGACCGGCGTGTTGCGTGAAGGCGAAACGGCGGGGGCGTTCACGCCGCCGACCCTGAAGAACCTGTTCTATGTGCGCGACCTCGACCAGATGGCCTTCGCCCTGGGCGCCCGACGGCATCCCGACGTGATGATTCTGGCGGAGACCTCCAGCAATCCGGACTGGCCGGCGCTGATCCCCGCGCCCCTGCCAACCGACATCGCCAACCGGCATCTGGAATACGCCCTGACCTGGTTCGGCCTTGCCGGGGCGCTGGTCGCCGTTTATGCGGCGCTCGTCCGGCGCAGGATGAAGGGCTAGATGAAATACGTCTCCACACGGACCGGGTCCGGTCCCGACGCGCCGGCCGTCGGCTTTCTCGATGCGATCCTGTCGGGCCTGGCGCCCGATGGCGGCCTCTACGTGCCGGAAGTCTGGCCTGAGCTGACCCACGCCGAGATCGCCGCCTTCGCCGGCCAGCCCTATCACCGGGTCGCCGCCGAGGTGTTGAGCCGCTTCACCGGCGGCGAGATCCCGGCCGACGTCCTCGATGAGATGTGCGAGGAGGCCTATTCCACCTTCACCCACGCGGCCACCTGCCCGGTGAAGCAGCTGTCGCCCGGCCTGTTCATGGTCGAGCTGTTCCACGGCCCGTCGCTGGCCTTCAAGGACGTGGCGATGCAGCTGCTCGGGCGGCTGTACGACTACGCCCTGTCGCGCCACGGGCGGACCATGACGGTGGTCTGCGCCACCTCGGGCGACACCGGCGGCGCGGCGGTCGAGGCCTTCCGCGGCCGCTCCAACGCCCGCATCGTCGCGCTCTTCCCGGAGGGCCGCATCAGCGAGGTCCAGCGCCGGTTCATGACCACGGCGGGCGAGAGCAACGTCGCCTGCGTCTCGGTCGACGGCACGTTCGATGACTGCCAGGCCATCGTGAAGACGATGTTCGGCGACGACCAGTTTCGCAACGCCGTGGACCTGTCGGGCGTCAACTCGATCAACTTCGCCCGTATCGCCGCCCAGGCCGTCTACTACTTCACCGCCGCCGTGGCGCTCGGCGCGCCGCACCGGCCGGTGGCCTTCGCCGTGCCGACCGGCAACTTCGGCGACGCCTTCGCCGGCTGGGTCGCCCAGCGCATGGGCCTGCCGATCGCCCACATCCTGGTGGCGACCAACAGCAACGACATCGTCGCCCGCGCCTTCGAGACCGGCCGCTATGCGCGCGGCGTGGTCGCTGCGACCCAGTCGCCGGCGATGGACATCCAGGTCGCCTCCAACTTCGAGCGGCTCTATTACGAGAGCGTCCGTCGCGACGGCGTCGAGACCGGCCGCGCGTTCCGGGCCTTCAACGAGACCGGCATCATCGACCTGCCGCCGCAGGCCCTGGCCGCCATGCGCGAGACCTTCTACGGCGCTTCGGTGACCGAGGACGACACCGCCCGGACCATGCTCTCGACGCTGAACGAGACCGGCGAACTGATCGACCCGCACACGGCGGTCGCGGTTTCAGCCGCCCGCCGCGCCAGCCTGCCCGATCCCGCGACGCCGATCGCCATTCTCGCCACCGCCCACGCCGCCAAGTTCCCCGAAGCGGTCAGCGCCGCCACGGGCGTGACGCCGGACGTTCCGGCCTCGGCCCAGGGCATCACCGGCAAGCCGGAGCGCTACGACCACCTGCCCGCCGACGCGGACGCCATCATGGCCTACGTCCGCGCGTTCGCGTCGAAGTGACGGCGCGCCTCCACACCCTCAGCAACGGCGTGCGGGTGGTGTTCGACCCCATGCCCGGTCTCGAGACCCTCGCGCTCACGGTCGTCGCCGGCCGCGGCGCCCGCTACGAGGACGAGGCCCGCAACGGCTGGTCGCACCTGCTGGAGCACATGGTGTTCAAGGGCGCGGGCGACCGCTCGGCGCGCGCCATCGTCGAGGACATCGAGGCCGCCGGCGGCAATCTGAACGCCGCCACCGGCTATGAGCGGACCAGCTTCCAGACCCGCACCCTGGCCGGTGGTCTGCCGCTGGCGATGCAGATCACCGCCGATCTGGTCCTGCGTCCGACGATGGACGCCGCCGACCTCGCCCGCGAGAAAAAGGTCGTCGGCCAGGAGATCGCCGAAGCCCTCGATACGCCGGACGACCTGGTGTTCGAGCTGGCCCAGGAACAGGCCTTCGCAGGCCAGGCGCTGGGCCGGTCGATTCTTGGTGGGGTGAAGTCGCTCAAGCCAGCCACGCCGGACGCGCTCTGCGACTGGCGCGGGGCGCTCTATGCCGCCGACCGGCTGGTGATCAGCGCCGCCGGACGGGTCGACGAGGATCATCTGCTGGCCCTGGCCGAGGACGCGTTCGGCCACCTCCCCGCGACCGCCGGAGCCGCCCTGCCCGCGCCACCGGCCTTCACGGGCGGAACGGCGACGAAGCTGCGCAAGCTGGAGCAGGCGCATCTGGTGCTGCTCCTGCCGGCCGTCGGCGCGTCCGACCCCGACTACTTCGTGCTGCGCCTGTTCGCCGAGGCGCTGGGCGGCGGGATGTCGTCACGCCTGTTCCAGGAAGCCCGCGAGAAGCGCGGCCTCGCCTACGCCATCGACGCCTATGCCGACACCTACGCCGACGTCGGCATGCTCGGCGTCTATGCCGGCTGCGCGGCCGGCGACGCCGCGGAACTGGCGCGTATCGCGGCCGGCGAGATCCGGGCGCTGGCCAGCTCTGTCAGCGAGACCGAACTGGCCCGCGCCAAGGCCCAGCTCAAGGCCAGCCTGTTCATGGGCCGCGAGCAACCGCTGAACCGCGCCGAACAGGCCGCCGGCCAGACGCTGATGTTCGGCCACCTGTTCACCGCCGCCGGAATAGCAGAGGCCATCGACCAGGTGACGCCTGCGGACTTTGCCCGGCTTGGAGAGCGCCTGCTGGCGGACCGCAGGTGCGCTGTGTCGGTGCTGGGCTCGAAGGCGGCGCTGGGAGCGGGCGAAGCGTTCGAGCGGGCGGCTTTCGCGTAGATTGAAGTCGATTGTGTAGCTCGAAAGCCCGCCGCTCGGCAGGTGTCGGCCAACGGCCCATTGCCGACCTTGGTGACACCACAGGCTGACGATCGAATCTGACTCGTCTCGCCCGCTCGGAATGTCTGCTTCCCGGACTCGGATGCCAGCGTCGGCTTGTCGGCCCGAACCAGACGGGGGCAAGCGACCCGTAGCGGACATTGAAAGCAAGCCGGCTAACGTCGCAGCGTGCCTTATTGCGGCGCTTGGGAGGGGCAGCTTCAAGGCCTGGACCCAATTCGCGCCTTCATGGATGGGATCGCCGGGGGTTCGTGGCAGACGGCGTGGCGTAGGGCCGCCCAAGTCCGGCGTCGGAGACCCCGTGCTCTTACGTTCTCTGTCCAGCAAGGCTAAGCTGCCGAAATGGAGGCACCAGCAGACGTAGACAGGCTTGAGATCCGTGCCCCTGACGACTGGCACGTTCATCTTCGCGACGGCGCGATGTTGACGTCGATCGTGGCCTATACGGCGCGCCAGTTTCGACGCGCGATCGTCATGCCCAATCTAACGCCGCCCATCACAACGACCGCCGCCGCCGAAGCCTATCGGGCCCGAATCCTCGCGTCTGTTGGTCCGGGCCTCGCGTTTGAGCCCCTGATGATCTGTTATCTCACCGACGACTCGGATCCTGACGAAATCGCGCGCGGCCATGAGGCCGGGGTGTTCACTGCGTGCAAGCTCTATCCCGCCCATGCGACCACCAACGCTGATCACGGCGTCACCGACATCCGCAAGATCTATCCTGTCCTGGAGCGGATGCAGCGGCTCGGCATGCCTTTGCTGCTACATGGGGAGGTGACGGACCCGGACGTCGACATCTTCGATCGCGAAGCCGTTTTCATTGAGCGCATCTACGCGAAGATCGTCGCCGATTTCCCGGCGCTCAAGACAGTGTTCGAGCACATCACCACCGCTGACGCCGTGTCTTTCGTCGAGAGCGGAGGCCCGAACCTGGCAGCGACAATCACGCCCCATCACCTGCGCATCAATCGCAACGCCATGTTCTCGGGAGGCATTCGCCCGCACTTCTATTGCCTGCCCGTGGCGAAGCGCGAGCGACACAGGCTCGCCCTGCGCCGCGCGGCCATCTCCGGTTCGCCGAAATTCTTCCTCGGAACCGATTCCGCGCCGCATCTGACGGGACAGAAGGAGTCCGCCTGCGGCTGCGCCGGCATCTTCAACGCGCCCTATGCGATCGAAAGCTATGCCGCGACGTTCGACGAAGACGGAGCGCTCGACAAACTCGAGGCGTTCGCCTCCGAACACGGCCCACGATTCTACGGTCGCCCATTGAATACGGACAGCATCGTTCTGGAACGGGTCGATGTCGTCGTTCCCCAGCGGATCAAAATGCCGCCCGAGGGCGACGTCGTGCCGTTCCACGCCGGCGAGACTCTGCCCTGGAGGCTCGCTGGCAGCGGCCACGGGTGAGTGAGTGGCCCGACGGCCCGTCGGGCGAGCATCGCGTCCCAGCTGGCCGTCATCGCAGGATGGCCGCGTCCTTGCCCTGCATCACCGTCTGCCTTCCTACGCAGCCGGGGCCCGCGCGAGGCCGCGACCGAACGAACCGGAGGCGACGAACGGCACGGGTGCTCAGCGGACCGCAGGGACAGTGACCGCTTCCGGCATCGCCGAGGAATGGAGATGGTCAATCTTCCAGGCGCCGCCCTCGAACCGGTAGATGAACGAGTAGCGGGCGTGGACGTCACGCGCCTGACCCGTCGCGGGGTCCGTCAGGGTGACCGTCCAGGTCCCGACCCGCGATGCTGTACGGCAGTCGATCTCGATGGTGCTGGTGTCGATCCGCGCCGCCGGCTTGTTTTTCAGGAAACTGACGAAATAGTCCCGAACGCCGGCAGGGGTGGTCCGGGGCGTGTTGGAGACGGTCGCCAGCAGAACCGGCTCATCGGTGAACAGGGCGGTCACGACATCGGGACTGAGCGTCGCCCAGGCTTTGGAGAAGCGCTCGAACTGCGCCTCGATCTCGGCCGGGGTGCTGGCTGGACAGGTCAGGGTCGGCGCGGCCGTGGACGATGCCCTGGCGGACATGGGAGCGCCCGTTGAAACCAGCGCGGCGGCCATGGCGAGGGAAGACATCTTCATTGTGTGGCTCCTTTGCAGGTTGCGGCGACAGCCGGAGGATGGCTGTGGAGACGAACGGGGTGGAATCGCGAGGGCACGACTACCTCCAGAGCCAGACCGCCGCGGCCGTATAGAGGGCGATGCCGAGGGTCAGGTTGAAGGGAAAGGTGATGGCAAGGGACGCCGTGACGAAGACGCTCGTGTCCGCCTTGGGCGCCGCCAGTCGCATGGCCGCGGGCACGACGATGTAGGATGCCGAGCCGGCCAGGATGGTGAGGAGGGCGGCGTTTCCGACCCCCATGCCGGCGAGGCGGGCAAGGCCGAGGGCGAGGGCCCCGGAAAGCAGCGGGAAGCCAAGGGCGAAGGTGACCACAGCCCGGCTCAAGTTGCGCCCCCCGTCCATCAGCCTGCGCGCGGCGATCAGGCCTATGTCCAGCAGGAAGAAGCACAGCGCGCCCTGGAACAGGGGGCCGACGAACAGTTCCAGCCTGGCCATCCCCGCCGCCCCCGAGACCAGGCCGACCAGAAAACTGCCCAGCAACATGACCGTGGCGGCGCCGACGAAGACCTCCCTGAGGACCGCCCTGCGTTGCCCGGGTTCAGCGCGACCGCCCGGATCGTTCAGCAGGAGCAGCGCGGTGAGAATGGCCGGCGTCTCCATCATGGCGAGGACCGCGGCCATGTAGCCCCCGGAGGCGATGCCGAGGGCAGCCAGATGCTGCTGGCCCGCGGCGAAGGTGACGACCGACACCGAGCCGTAGGTCGCCGCCAGGGCGCAGGCCGTCGACCGATCAAGCCTCGGGACCCGCTTGAGAATGACGAAGGCGACAAGCGGCATCAGGGCGCTGAGCGCCACGCCGATGGCGCCCGCTGACAGGAAGTCGCTGTTCAGCCCCGCCGCGCGCGCTTCGACCCCGCCTTTGAAGCCGATGCAGAGCATCAGATAGAGCGAAAGCGCCTTCGCAACGGGTTCCGGTATCGAGAGGTCTGACCGCGCAAGCGCCGCGGATGCCCCCAGGATGAAGAACAGGATGGCGGGCGAGGTCAGCAAGGCGAGGCTGGCGGAAAGGTCGGGCATTTGGTCGGATCCGTCTGGGGCTGGGCTCCTATGGCCTCGACGATCCTCCCGGAATAGTTTATTAGTCTGATGTAAGGTATAATGGATGCTAATGAAGTGAAGTCGCGTCTGGTCAACCTCGAGCTCGACCTCTTGCGGGCCTTCGTAACCGTCGTGGAAACGGGAAGCTTTACCCGGACGGCCGCTCTGCTGGGGCGAACCCAGCCCGCGATCAGCCTTCAGATCCGCAGGCTGGAGGATCAGCTACGGTCGCCGCTTCTGGACCGGGCGGGCAAGGGTATCGTTGTCACCACGGAAGGCGCCGGCCTGCTGCCACAGGCCCGCCGGCTCCTGCGACTGAACGACGAAATCGTTTCCACGCTCGGTGAAGGCGACCTTGAGGGCGAGGTGCGGTTCGGCGCGCCAGAAGACGTCGCCACCATTCATCTGCCCGGCATCCTGGGCGCCTTCGCGCGCAGCCACCCCCGCATAAAGCTGTCCGTGACGTGCGATTACACCGCCAATCTGCTCGACCAGATGTCGCGCGGGCTCCTCGATCTCGCCCTGATCAAGCGCGAGCCGGTTGGGCCTGAACTCGGCGTCCGGGTCTGGAGCGAGCCCCTGATCTGGATCGCGCTGGACCCTTCAATCCTGGAAGCGTCCCCGCTACCTCTTATCGTCGCGCCGGCCCCCGACATCTATCGCAAGCGGGCGCTGGGCGCGCTGGAAGCGGCCGGCATCGCGTTCCGCGCCTCCTTCACCTCGCCCAGCCTCGCGGGTCAGATGGCGGCGCTGCGGGCCGGCCTTGGCATCGGGGTCCTCCCGGCGGCCATGGCGCCGCGCGACCTGACCGTTCTTGGCGACCCGCTGCCACCGCTCAGTGACAGCGAGATTGCTCTGGTTTCGACGCGGGGCGCGGGCGGGCCGGCCGGGTTGCTGGCGCAGGAGGTTCTTCGCGCCCTGGAGCGCGGCCCGGCATCATCATGACGCCGGGCCATCGAGCCCATGGTTATCCGGCCTCCCCCGAAGAATCGGACTTTGCCGGCGGGTCCTTGGCGTCGCGGGTCCTTATCCAGGAATAGAGCATCGAGCCGCCGATCAGCGCCAGGGTCGCGACCAGGGACCACTGCGGCTCGAGGTAGGGTACCAGCGCCTCGCCCGTCATGTCCTTCCACGCCTTGTAGAGGCCGAAGTTCCAGACAATCTTGACCCCGATCAGGACCAGCACCATCGACAGCCCGTACTTCAGATACTTGAAGCGGGCGACCGCCTCGGCGAGCATGAAATACATCGACCGCAGACCGAGGATCGCAAAGATGTTGGAGGTGTAGACGATGAAGGGGTCCTTGGTGACGGCGAAGATCGCCGGCACGGAGTCGACCGCGAAGATGATGTCCACCACCTCGACCATGACCAGGGCCAGAAACAGCGGCGTCGCGAACAGGACCAGCCGACCAGTGCCCTTCGGATCAGGCTTTCTGACAAAGAAATTGTGGTTCTCGATATCGTCCGTGATGCGCATCCGCTTCCTCAGGAACTTGAGGACCGGATTCTTGTGGAGATCCATCTCCTGATCGCCGCCGAAGATCATCTTCCAGCCGGTGAAGATCAGGAAGGCGGCAAAGATAAACAGCACCCAGGTGAACTCGTTCACGATCGCCGCGCCCAGCGAGATGAAGATCGCCCGGAAAACGATCGCCCCCATGATGCCCCAGAACAGCACGCGGTGCTGATACTGGCGGGGCACCGCGAAGAAGGTGAAGATCAACCCGATGACGAAGATGTTGTCGAATGCCAACGCGGTTTCGAGCAGGTAGCCGGTAAAATACTGTAAAGTGGCTTGCTGGTTCAGGTTGTCCGGGCTCATGTAGTAGCGCGGATCGGGATCATACACAAAGTATACATAGGCCCCGAAAGCGACAGCGATCGAGGCGAAGGACGCCCACATGGCCGCAGACTTTTTGGCCGAGACGATGCCGTCCTTGTTGTTCACGACCCCGAGGTCGATCCACAGCAGAAAACCGATGAAGCCCAGGAAGGCGATCCAGAGCCAGATCGGCTGACCGACATAGCTGGCGGCAAGAAACGGAAGGGACTCAAGCATCCCGCACCCCTGAAAAATGAAAAACGCGCTGCGTTGCGCAATCCATGCGGGGATCCGACATCGCAGCCGACGCCTCGGCAGCCAGAGGGGCCCGGACCCGTGGAGGGTGCGCTAATGAAGGCAGATTCCCGCCGCGTCAACACCTGCCATCGCGCTTGAGAGCCCCTGGGCAGTTTTTGCGACGGCTCATCCAGTGACTGTCGCCTTACGGGCGCACCTGCTCTGGTAAGCCTTCGATGACAGTCTGATGAGGCCTGTCCTGTGACCTTTGCGATGCGCCCATATTGCTCTGTCATTCAACGCATAAGCATTTCTTATTGGCGCACTGGGCTTCAGTCGATCAGCCTATCAGTGCGGCCCGGGCCCCTCTGATGATCGATGGTGATCGTGATGTCGGACCGCATCGGGTACGCTCGATGACGGGGTCCGGCTGTTACTCCCCCCATCGAACCGGCGGCTTCGGCGTCGAGCGCACCCCTTCAGAGAAGGAGTGGCTCCATGACTATCGTTTTGGCGCGCCGACTGCGGCGATTTCATTCGCTGCTGGAAATGGTGCTGAAGGACGGGCGGGCGCAACCGCGCCCCTGCGATCGCACCTCTGCGGGGATCGAGAAGAAGCCGGCCATCAGGGGCCGGATCGCCGTCCTTGACGGCCTTCAGACGCCGCCCGCCTTGCGCTAGCCGCCGAAAAGGGTCGGCGGCGCCCCCGGCCGCCGACCCAGATCGGTTACCCGACATAAACATGCGTCGCCGCTGGCCGGCGACCTGACGTGAGGTTCCCATGCCCAGATCAAACTCGCTCGTGCGACGACGCGCCTGGATCGACCCGGACGACGTCTGGACCCCCGGGGACGTCGTCCAGATGGACGCCGTCGTCGCAGGCTGCGCCATCGTGGCCCAGGCCGACGGTTGGGTCACGCCGGAGGAACGCAAGCGCATGATCGATCGAATGCGAAACTCCCCCACCATCGCCTTCTTCGGCGTCGACGATGTGCTCGTCCTGTTCGAGGCGCTGAACCAGCGCTTCGACCGCGATCCGGAGGACGGCGAGGCGACCGCGGAAGTCGCCGTCTCGCGCCTGCGCGGCCAGCCCGGCCCCTCTCGAGCCTTGATCGAAACCGCCTGCGCTGTCGCCGAGGCCGACGGCGGCTTTGACGCCGAGGAGCGAGCAGTGATCTTGCGACTTTGCGCGATCCTCGACGTCGATCCGGCGTCGTTTGACCTGATCCCTGGTGAAGGAAATCGACGATGAGGGTCGGCGCTCCATCGAACCCCGCTGCCCACGCCTGGGCTGTTCAGCTGTCCCAGATGACCGGCCGGGTGGCGGCGCATCAGAGCACGCCCACCGATCGCCCGGTCGAACCACCCCAGGCTATGAGCGGTGACCCCGGGATCCGGCGACCAAGTCGGCATACCTTCGACATCCGTGTCTGAATCGAGTGCGCTCGACGTCGGGGCCCCTTCCTTCAAACACCCCCAGGCCCGGCGCCGAGCCCACCTTCGCAAAGAGGAGAGGCGCGATGACAATTCGATCGACACGCCGGAGCAGGCCCTGATGTTCGGCCACCTGTTCACCGCCGCCGGCTTGGCAGTGGCCATCGACCAGGTGACGCTGGCGGACCGCACGTGCGCGGCGCCGGTGCTCGGCTCGAAGGGAACCCAGGCGGCGGGCGAAGCGTTCGAGCGAGCGGCTTTCGGGTAGGCGTCTCCCTCTGGCGGAGAACCCGTTGCGCTGCAGACGACTCTTGCCCCCCTCCGCGATGCGCGCCACCCTTCGCCCATGTCGCTCCTTGAATGGATCTCGCCGGAGACGGGCCCCAGCCTGCAGGGGCAAGGCGTGGTCCTGCGGCCGCCGCGGCGGCGGGACTATCCGCAGTGGGAGACCCTGCGGCAGGAATCGCGCAGCTTCCTGCAGCCCTGGGAGCCGGTATGGGCGCCAGACGAGCTGAGCCCGGCGGCCTACGCCCGGCGGCTGACCGCCTGGCGCAACGGCCGTGAGAGCGACCAGATGTACGCCTTCTTCGTCTTTCGGGAGTCGGACGACGCGCTGGTCGGCGGGATCACCCTGAACAACGTGCGGCGCGGCGTCGCCCAGACTGGCACGGTCGGCTACTGGTCGGGTCGGGCCTATGCGCGTCATGGGCATACGCTCGCGGCCTTGCGGACGCTGATCGGTTTCGCCTTCGGACCGCTCGGCCTGCACCGGCTCGAGGCCGCATGCCTGCCGACCAACGACGCCTCGGCCGCCCTGCTGCTGAAAGCGGGCTTCACCGAGGAAGGCTACGCGAAGGCTTATCTGAAAATTAACGGCGATTGGCGAGATCATCGTCTGTTCGGGCTGGTCTCGCGCGAAGGCGCGTACAGCCGTCCGTAAGGAGATGCCGGCGTGAACCGGTCATGAGGCTGCAGGCTCAGGATCGACGTGTTTGGGACGCCGCCGCCACCATGGAGGCGCTCGGAGGCGCCCATGTGGCCCTCTGGATCTGGGAACCCGAGGAAGACCGCTTCCGCGTCTATGGCGCCGCGCGCCAGCTGGGCCTCGGCCCGTTGGCGCCGGAATGCTCTTCCGCCGCTTTCCGGGCGCTGGCCCTCCCGCAGGACCGCGCCACGGCTGAAGATCTGTTGCGCGTGCAGAGCCCCGGCTCCGAGATCGCCCTGCGCATCCGCATGCGCGGCGGCGAGACCTGCCTGTGGCGCGGCGTCTGGCTTGAGGAAGGTGTCCGGGCCTCCGGCGTCTGCGCCCCCGAAACCCGTTTCGCCGCCTCCGAATTCGACAACCTGACGGGCTTGCTTGACCGCAAGAGTTTCGTCGGCCGCGCCCGCGAGCGCCTGACACAGCCGCTGCGGCAGACACTGGTGGTCGCCGACCTCGACCGGCTGCGCAGACTGAATGAAGCGCTCGGCCATGACCGCGCCGATCTGGTGCTTGCGGCGCTGGGCTCCCGGCTCGCCGCCGCCTTTGGCGCGGACGCGATCATGGCCCGTGTCGGCGAGGACGAGTTCGCCATCATGGTCTCCGGTATCGCAGACCCGGCCGAGAAGCTGCGCAAGGCGCTTGAACAGCCCCTTCGGATCGCCGGCTTCGACATTCTGCCGACCCTGGCGATCGGCGCCGTCGAGGCCGACGGCGGTGAGGACGCCCCCGACGCCGCCGAGCTGCTGCGCCGCGCCGAACTGGCGGTGGAAGCCGCCAAGGGCGCAGGGCGCGGCGGCGGCGCCGCCTACGGCCGGTCCATGGAAAGCGACGGCCTCTCGCAACTGGCGCTGGAATCAGACCTGCGGGGCGCGATCGCCCGGGGCGAGGTCGTGCCCTACTACCAGCCGGTCGTACGTCTGTCGGACGGCGCCCTCTCCGGCTTCGAGGCGCTGTGCCGCTGGCGGCATCCCCGCCGCGGCCTGATCCCGCCTGACGACTTCCTGCCGCTGGTAGAAGAGCTGGGCATGATGGCCGAGCTGGGCGCGCACATGCTCAAGACCTCAGCCCGCCAGCTGGCGGCCTGGCGACAGAGCCACCCGGCAGCCGGCAACCTGACCGTAAGCGTCAACCTGTCGACCGGCGAGATCGACCGGCCGGGCCTGATCGACGACGTCACCGGCCTGATCCAGAAGCACCGCCTGCCGCCCGGGTCGCTGAAGCTGGAGATCACCGAAAGCGACATCATGCGCGACCCGGACGGGGCCGCGAAGATTCTGCGCGCCCTGCGCGCCGGCGGCGC
>CAIOHT010000149.1 GCA_903858185.1 uncultured Caulobacterales bacterium | reverse complement strand
CGCAGCCTGCATGCCGCCACGCCGGTACACGACGGCGACAGGTTCGAGATTGTCACCTTCATCGGCGGGGGTTAGCCCGGTTTCGCAAGCTTTTCGAACGGGCGTTTCAGTAGAGCGGGAAATATTTCCTTGCCGCTTCCCCGTTTTCGTGAGACGTCCCCGCCATCGAAGTTCGATCTGGCGCGGCCAGCCGTTTCGGAATTCCCTCGCGGGACATCTGAAGTAGCCTTCCAAAACCTCTGAGAATTTGGTCACGCAGCCGCATCTCGCGGGCTGAAATTTATGTCTGCAAGGCTACAAACTATGGCTACCGGTACTGTTAAGTGGTTCAACGCGACCAAGGGCTTCGGCTTCATCGCGCCTGACGCGGGCGGCGGCGACGTGTTCGTCCACATCTCGGCGGTTGAGCGTTCCTCGCTCGGCTCCATCCATGAAGGTCAGAAGCTCAACTATGAGCTCGAGCGCGACCAGCGCAGCGGCAAGACGTCCGCTGGCCAGCTGACGTCGGCCGACTGAGGCTTTCAGCTTCATTCAGTTACGGATGACGGGTCGGCTCACGCCGGCCCGTTTTCTTTTGTGCCCGTGTCATGGAACCGTCCGTGCTAGGATGCACAACGCTCCCGATGGGAGCCCTGCCGGCGACTCGCCCATCCGCCGTCCTGCCCGACCAGTGCGCCGTCATTCGCGGCGCTGCGGGGGAGAAAGGCGAAGACCATGAGCAGCCAACCCCGTCCCCTCCCGAAGCAGGACACGATCATCGCCCTGCGCGCGATTCTCGCCGACGCGGACGACAAGGGCGCCGACCGGGCCGGCCTGACACTTCACCTGACCCACCGCGACGCCGCCCTGCTCAAGCGCAGCCCGGCCGTGGCGATGGAGGAAATCAGCTTCCGGGACGGTGAGATGCGCTTTCTCGGCGTGAAGGTAGAAGTCGGCGACGTGACCGTGAGCGCCCTGGCGGGTCTGTAGGCAACCGGGGACAGGCACTGACGTGCAGGTCCCCTTTCGCTATTCGGGCCTGATCTGGAACTCCGCGCCGTCGTCCTCGACAGTCTCGAGGGTCAGGGCCATCACGGTTCCGTCCTCCAGCGTCAGTTGGGCGTCGCCACCTTCCAGGTCCTCGGCCAGGCCGATGAAGTCTGCATCGACCGAGCCGCTGCCGACCGTACGGTCGCCGTCTGCGTAGAGGTCGAGCTGATAGCTCACCGCCATGCTGCGATCCCCCGCGAGCAACTGGCCGTCGCCTCGCAAGGTCTTCAATAGTTTCAACGATCGCTTGCCGCGACGCGAGCCGAAACCCGGGCCCTTGGGCGGAATTCTGGGCGCTTCTGGCTTGTCTGGCGGCGGCACTTGGCGCTCCTGGTCGCCACGATCCGGAGACGGCGCGGTGAAGATCGACCATGCGCCCTGACGCGCCGCGCGACCAGTGCTATCGGCCGCCGGCCGCTCAGACCGACCGGCGTCGGCCGCGTTGAAGGGCCGCGAAAGTCGCCGCAGCCACCGATCCGCACCGCCAGGCGCTGTCCCGGTTGTCGGCAGTCCCGCTGGCGGTGATGACCGCATCCAGGTCCATGAGGGCCCAGATCCAGCGGTTCTGGTCCGGCTGGACGACCAGCGCATAGCCGGTGTCCGTCTGCGTTGATGCTGACATGATCAGGTCCTCCCCATTGTGCAGGGGAGAGCCTGGGCCGTCGCAGTCCGGGCGGTATGGTCGCCGGCCCCGGGTTTGGCGCAGGGGTCGTGGACGAACCGTGCAGACGTCAGGCCGCGTCGGCCGCGAACGGCAGGATCACCTCGAACCGCGCACCGGATGCCGAGGGTGTCAGCGTGATACGGCCGCTGCTTGCGGCCAGCAGGGATCGTGCGATCGGCAAACCCAGCCCGGTGCCGCCAGACGCCCGTCGGCTGGTGAAGAACGGCTCGAACAGTCGCTCGCGGTCGGCGTCGGCCACGCCCGGACCGTCATCAGATACGGTCAGGCAAATCCCGTCGGGGCTCAGGCTTGCCGTCACCAGCGCCTTTAGAGCGCCGGCCTGCCGCGCATTCTCGAGCAGTACGGTCAGGACGGTCTCGATGGCCTCCTCCGGCACCGCGACGGGCGGCATCCGGGCGGCGAGGGTGATCTCGATGTGGAGTCTCCCGCCCTGGGCGTCGATGACCCGGTGGATTGTGGCCGCGACATCGGCGGATACGCCCGCGCCGGGCCGCGCCATGTCTGCCCGGGCAAGGTCCAGCAGGCGGGTGACCAGCTGGGCGAGGCGGGTATTGTCCGCGGAGATGTTGGCGAGGAACCGCGCGCGCTCCTCGGGGCTCATGGCTGCGCCGTGGTCCTGCAGCAGTTCCACCGCACCGCCGATGCCGGCCAGCGGTGTCTTGAACTCATGGCTGACGGCGGCGGCGAAGTCGCGGAGATAGCGGGAGCGCCGGGCGATGGCCTCGGCCATCATGCGGAAGTCCTCGTAGAGCTGGCGGATCTCGACAGCGGCGGTCTGGGGTGTGTCGGGGATCGCGCCCTGGCCTGCTGCGACGTCACGCGAGGCGCGGCTGAGGGCGACGATCGGG
>CAIOHT010000148.1 GCA_903858185.1 uncultured Caulobacterales bacterium | reverse complement strand
GCAACGACACCCTGAACGGGGGCGACGGCGACGACGTCCTGCTCGGTGACGGCGGGACCACGATGTACAGCCTGCAGGGCGGGTCGGGTCCGATCACCCAGTCGGACGACTTCGCGGTGTTGCTCGCCAACACCACCGACTACAACGGCAACGACATCCTCAACGGCGGCGCCGGCAATGACCGCCTGGTCGGCGGCGGCGGCGACGACGTGCTTGAGGGCGGCACGGGCAACGACACGATCGACGGCGGAACTGGCGTCGACACGGTCAGCTACGAGACCTCGCCCAACAGCATCGGCGTACGCGTCGACCTGAGCACGGGCACGACCAACGGCGACGCCGGCAACGACACGATCACCAATGTCGAGAACATCATCGGCTCGACGATCAGCGACACCCTTATCGGCGACGCCGGGGCCAACGTCCTGACGGGTCTTGGCGGCGACGACCTGCTGATCGGCAATGACGGTGACGACACCCTGATCGGCGGCGCGGGCGAGGACTTCCTGCGCGGCCGCAACGGCAACGACAACCTGCAGGGCGGGGCGGACAACGACTTCCTCCAGGGCGGCGAGGGCGACGACGTCATGGACGGCGGCGACGGCTTTGACCGCGTCAGCATGTTCCTGGCCCTGCCGACCGACGCCCAGACCGGCGCGACGGTCGATCTCGCCGTCGCCGGGCCGCAGAACACCGGCCACGGCATGGACACGTTCATCAGCATCGAGCATGTCTCGGGCACGACCTTCGCCGACACCCTGTCGGGCGACGCCGGCGACAACTGGCTGTGGGGCGTGGGCGGCAACGACACCCTCGACGGCCGCGACGGGAACGACCTGCTGGAGATCGGCGCGGGCCAGGTCACGGCCATCGGCGGCAACGGCACGGACACCCTGTCGTTCTTCAACAACACCGACTTCACCGGCGGCGTGGTCGCCTCCCTGCTGCTGCAGGGCTCGGCCCAGACGATCAACGGGACCTCGACGGTCAATGCCTCGGGTATCGAGAACCTGTCCGGTTCCAACTTCGACGACACGCTTACGGGCGACACCGGCGCCAACGTCCTGGCCGGCGCCGCCGGCGCTGACACGCTCAACGGCGGCGACGGCGATGACGTCCTGCTTGGCGACGGCCAGATCCGCATGACCTCGACGCAGGGTGGATCGGGTCCGATCACCCAGATCGAAGACGTCGCGGCGTATTACAGCAACCCGGCCTCCAGCGGGAACGACACGCTGAACGGCGGCGCCGGCAATGACCGCCTGGTCGGCGGCGGCGGCGACGACATCCTCAATGGCGGCGCGGGGGCCGACACGATCGACGGCGGCGCAGGAACCGACACGGTCACCTACGCCGACTCCACGGCCCTGGTGAACGTGCGCCTGGCATCGGGCATCACCAACAGCGCGGCCGGCAGCGACACCCTCACCGGCGTCGAGAACATCATCGGCTCGGCCTTCAACGACACGCTCTACGGCGACGCCGGGGTGAATGTGATCACCGGCGGCGGTGGGTCGGACGTGGTGCGCGGCGAAGCCGGCGACGACATCATCAACGGCGGCGACGGCAACGACGCGGCCCTGCGTGGCAACGGCGGCAACGACATCGTCAACGGCGACGCCGGCAATGACTACGTCAACGGCGGCGAGGGCGACGACACCCTCAACGGCGGCGACGGCGAAGACCGGGCGGCCTTCTTCCTCGAGGCGAGCGACCCCCAGGTGGGCGCGACGGTGGATCTGCGGATCCAGGGCGTCGCCCAGGACACCGGCCACGGCATGGATACGCTCAACAGCATCGAGCACGTGTCCGGCACCAACCTCGCCGACACCCTGACCGGCAACGATTCGGCCAACTGGATCTGGGCCCAGGGCGGCGCCGATACGCTGGCGGGCGAGGGCGGCAACGACCTGATCGAGATCGGTCAGGGCGCGGCGACGGTCGACGGCGGCGCGGGCACGGACACCCTGTCGTTCTTCAACAACAATGACTTCACCGGCGGCGTGGTCGCCTCGCTGCTGCTGCAGGGAGGGGCCCAGACGATCAATGGCGCCTCGACGGTCAACGCGACGGGCATCGAGAACCTCTCGGGCTCGACCTTCAATGACACCCTGACGGGTGATACGAACGCCAACCTGCTGGCCGGCGCCGAGGGTACGGACACGCTGAACGGCGGCGACGGCGACGACATCCTGCTCGGCGACGGCGCCATCATGGCCACGAACGCCGAACCCGGCCTGATCACCCGCATCGACGACATGCTCACCTACTTCGGCGTCGACGCCGGCGTCGTCTCGGGTAACGACATCCTCAACGGCGGCGCGGGCGCGGACACCCTGCTCGGCGGCAGCGGCGATGACGTGCTGGAAGGTGGCACGGGCAACGACATCCTCAACGGCGGCGACGGCGTTGATACGGTCAGCTACGAGAACTCGCCCAACAGTGTCGGGGTCTTCGTCAACCTGACCTCGGGTACGACCAACGGCGACGCCGGCAATGACACGATCACCAATGTCGAGAACGTCATCGGCT
>CAIOHT010000147.1 GCA_903858185.1 uncultured Caulobacterales bacterium | reverse complement strand
GCCGCCGTTGATGATGTCGTTGCCCGTGACGCCCGATCCGTTGGAACCGCCCCACAGCCAGTTGTCGCCGGCATCGCCTGTGATCACGTCGTTGAAGATCGTGCCCGAGACGTGCTCGATGCCGATCAGCGTGTCCATGCCATGGCCGGTGTTCTGCGCCGTGCCCTGGAGGTTCAGGTTGACGGTCGCGCCGACCTGCACGTCCGTCGCGGCCAGCAGGAACGCCGCCCGGTCGACGCCCGCGCCGCCGTCGATGGTGTCGTTGCCTTCGCCGCCCTGCAGGTAGTCATCCCCGGCGTCGCCGCTCATCCAATCATTGCCGTCGCCCCCTCGCAGGATGTCATCGTCATTACCGCCGGAGAGGTAGTCGTCGCCGCCTTCACCGCGCAGCAGGTCGGAGCCCGCGCCGCCGAACAGGTCGTCCACGCCGAGGCCGCCGCGCAGGAAGTCGTCCCCGTCGCCGCCCTGCAGCATATCGTCGTTGGCGCCGCCGATCAGGGTGTCGTCGTGGGCCGAGCCGATCACGACCTCAATCGAGACGAGCGTATCAACGCCGTCAACATCCTCCTGATACCCGGTGGCGAGGTTGACGAAGACCTCGCTGGCCGCGAGCGAGTATTCTGCTGTGTCGATGCCAGCGCCGCCGTTGAGGATGTCGTTGCCCGTGCCGCCGGTGAGCCAGTCGTCACCGCTGCCGCCGACCAGGCGGTCGTTGCCCGCGCCGCCGTTGAGCCTGTCGTTGCCGTTGTAGTCGGTGGCGTTGGCGTAGAGCACCGCGAAGTCGTCCGACTGGGTGATCGGGCCAGACCCGCCCTGGACGGTGTACATCGTGATGCCGCCATCGCCGAGCAGGACGTCATCGCCGTCGCCACCGTTCAGTGTGTCGGCGCCTGCACCACCGCCGAGCACGTTGGCGCCGGTGTCGCCCGTCAGCGTGTCGTCAAGGTTGGAACCGGACAGGTTCTCGATGCCCGAGGCGTTGACCGTCGAGGTTCCGTTGGTCGACTGGGCCGCGCCCTGCAGCAGCAGGGAGGCGACCACGCCGCTGGCGAACTCGCTGTTGAAGAAGGACAGGGTGTCGTTGCCGTTGCCACCGATGACCGTGGCCTGGCCGGCGCCGATCTCCAGCAGGTCGTTCCCGTCGCGGCCGTTCAGCGTGTCGTCGCCGCTGGACCAGAGCCAGTTGTCTCCGGCGTTGCCCAACAGGGTGTCGGCGAACGCCGTGCCCGAGACATGCTCGATGCTGATGAACGTATCCATGCCGTGGCCGGTGTCCTGCGGCCCGACAATCGCCAGGTCGACCGTTGCGCCGGTCTGGGCGTCCGTCGGCAGCGACCCGAACATGCTGACGCGGTCGAAGCCGTCGCCGCCGTCCATGACATCGTCGCCTTCGCCGCCCTGCAGGTAGTCGTTATCCGCCCCGCCCTGGAGGTTGTCGTTGCCGTTGCGGCCACGAAGGATGTCATCACCCGCACCGCCGACGAGCGTGTCGTCGCCGTCGTTGCCGATCAGGGAGTCATTGCCGCCCAGCCCCGTCAGCACGTTGTTGCCGGCATTGCCGATCAGGGAGTCGCCGATCGTCGAGCCGATCACGTTCTCGACATTGGTGATCGTGTCGTTGCCGGCGTCGCCGCTCGTCGTGCCCGAGGTCAGGTTGACGAAGACACCGACACTGTTGGGCGAGTTCTGGTAGCTGACCGTGTCGACGCCCGAGCCGCCGTCGATGGTGTCGTTGCCCGTGCCGCCTTCAAGCAGGTCATCACCGCCGCCGCCGACCAGCCGGTCATTGCCCGCGCCGCCGTTGAGGATGTCGTTGCCGTTGAAGTCGGTGGTGTTGGCGAGCAACACCGCGAAGTCGTCCGACTGGGTGATCGGACCCGACCCGCCCTGCAGGCTGTACATCGTGGTCCCGCCGTCACCGAGCAGGACGTCGTCGCCGTCGCCCCCGTTCAGGGTGTCGTTGC
>CAIOHT010000146.1 GCA_903858185.1 uncultured Caulobacterales bacterium | reverse complement strand
GCGGCTGGGCATGCCGAAGGAGATCGTGATGCGGCACCGCCTGCCGCAGTTCAATCACCTGTTCACCTCCGACGCCTACTCGGCCGGCTACTATTCCTACCTCTGGTCGGAAGTGATGGACGCCGACACCTGGGCCTACTTCGAGGAGTCGGGCGACGTGTTCAATCCGGACATCGCCCGCCGCTACAAGGCGATCATCCTGGCCGAGGGCAACACCACCGACCGGGCCGAGGCCTACCGCCGCTTCCGCGGTCGCGACCCGGACGTGACCGCGCTCCTGAAGGTTCGGGGCTTCCCCGTCTCCTGACGCGATGCGGGGATACGCACGTCGGTGCGTGTCCCCGCGAGCCGAGCTTGATTTCGCGGCCTTTTCCGCTCATAAGGCCCGCCTCCCGGCGCAGATGCAGTTCAGCGCCCTCCACCGCCACGACCCCCAACCGGACTTCAGGATGGGACGAGGGCGGCGAGGCCCCCCGTCGACGTGATCGTCCACGGGGGCGAATTGCGTTTGGCCTTTCGACTTGGGTTAGCGGTTCAGAACGGCATGTTCGACGGCCTTACAGAACGACTTGGCAGCGTCTTCGACCGGCTCTCCGGTCGGGGCGTTCTGGGTGAAAAGGATATCGACGAGGCGCTGCGCGAGGTTCGCGTCGCCCTGCTCGAGGCCGACGTCGCCCTGCCGGTGGTCAAGGACTTCATCAGCAAGGCCCGCGAGGACGCGCTCGGCGAGGCGGTGATCCGCTCGATCCGTCCGGCCGACCAAGTGGTCAAGATCGTCTATGACGGGCTGGTCGAGATGCTCGGCGGCGAGGAGCCGGTCGGGCTGCAGCTGGCGCTGAACCCCCCGTCGGTGATTCTCATGGCCGGCCTGCAGGGCTCGGGCAAGACGACCACCTCGGCCAAGCTGGCGCTGCGGCTGACCAAGATGGACCGCCAGAAGGTCCTGATGGCCTCGCTGGACACGCGCCGTCCCGCCGCCATGGAACAGCTGGCGCTGCTGGGGACCCAGGTCGGGGTCGACACCCTGCCGATCGTCGCCGGCCAGTCGGCCACCGACATCGCAAGGCGCGCGATGCAGGCAGCGAAGCTCAGCGGCTATGACGTCCTGATCCTCGACACCGCCGGCCGCACCACGCTGGACGAACAGATGATGGCCGAGGCGGCGCAGATCGCGCAGATCGCCTCACCGACCGAGACCCTGCTCGTCGCCGACAGCCTGACCGGCCAGGACGCGGTGCGCACGGCCAAGGCGTTCCATGAACGCCTGCCGCTGACCGGCCTGATCCTGACCCGCGCCGACGGCGACGGGCGCGGCGGCGCGGCCCTGTCGATGCGGGCCGTCACCGGCCTGCCGATCAAGTTCCTCGGCGCCGGCGAAAAGGTCGACGCCCTTGAGGTCTTCGACGCCCGCCGCGTGGCCGGCCGTATCCTCGGCCAGGGTGACATCGTCGCCCTCGTCGAGAAGGCCGCCACCGAGCTGGACGCCTCCAAGGCCGAGGCCATGGCCAAGAAGCTGGCCAAGGGCCAGTTCGACCTGGAGATGATGTCCGACCAGCTGGCCCAGATGGAACGGATGGGCGGCCTGCAGGGCGTGATGGGCATGCTGCCCGGCGTCGGCAAGATGAAGCAGCAAATCGCGGACTCCGGCATGGACGACAAGATGATCCGCCGCCAGCGCGCGATCATCGGCTCGATGACGAAGACCGAGCGCAAGAAGCCCGACATCCTGGCCGCCTCGCGCAAGCGTCGCATCGCGGCCGGCGCCGGCGTCGATGTCGCCGAGGTCAACCGCCTGCTGAAGCAGCACCGGCAGATGGCCGACGCGATGAAGATGATGACCCGCAACGGCGGCGCCGGCATGGCCCGCATGGCCCAGATGCTCGGCATCGGCGGCGGCGGGGGTGGCGGCATGGACCGCCTGAAGAACCTCGGCGGCGGCAAGATGGCCGAGCCCGATCCCGAACAGCTGCGCCAGCAGCTCGAGAAACTCCAGGGCGGCCTCGGCGGCGCTGGTTCCGGCCTTCCGGGTCTCGGCGGCGGCCCCGCCCTGCCCCCCGGTTTCAACCCCTTCAAGAAATAAGATCAGACCAGAGGACTACCGAAAATGCTGAAGATCCGTCTCGCCCGTGGCGGCGCCAAGAAGCGCCCCTACTACTCGATCGTCGTCGCCGACAGCCACTCGCCCCGCGACGGCCGCTTCATCGAGAAGGTCGGCACCTACAACCCGCTCCTGCCGAAGGACGGCCCGACCCCGCGTGTCACGCTGAAGCTCGAGTCGATCCAGGCCTGGATCGCCAAGGGCGCCCAGCCGACCGACCGCGTCGCGCGCTTCCTGGCCCTCGAAGGCATCGGCCAGTGGGCCCACGGCAACAACCCGACCAAGGGCAAGCCGGGCAAGAAGGCCGAGGAACGCGCCGCCGAACGCGCCCAGCGTGAAGCCGACCGCGCCGCCGCCGCCGCCGAACTGGCCGCCAACCCGCCGGCCCCCGAGCCCGAGCCCGAAGTCGAAGCCCCGGCCGTCGAAGAGGCCGCCCCGGTGGAAGCCGCTGCTGAAGAGGCGCCCGCCGCCGAAGCCGCTGCCGAAGAAGCCCCCGCTGCTGAAGCTGCTCCGGAAGCCGCCGCTGAAGAGGCCCCGGCCGCTGAAGAAGCCGCCGAAGAAAAGGCCGAAGGCTAACCTGCATGGCGGCCGACCGCATGATCGCCGTCGGCCGTGTCGCGGGCGCCTTTGGCGTCCGGGGCGAGGTGCGGATCACCGCCTTTACCGAAGAGCCCCTGGCGCTGGCCCGCTTCCGCGAGCTGAAGCGCCAGGACGGCTCGCCCGGACTGACCGTGCTGTCGGCCCGTGACGCCAAGGGCGGCATCGTCTGCCGTTGCCAGGGCGTCGAGACCAAGGAACAGGCCGACGCGCTGCGCGGCCTGCGCCTGTTCATCCCGCGAGAGGCCCTGCCCGCGCCGGATGACGACGAATTCTATCTGGCCGACCTGATAGGCTTGGCGGTCCATGCGCCTGAGGGCGAGATTCTCGGCGCGATCAAGTCGGTGCAGGACTTCGGCGCCGGCGACATTCTCGAAATCACGCCCGCCGCGGGCGGACCGACCTGGTATCTCGCCTTCACGCGCGAGACCGTGCCGACGGTCGACATCGCCGGCGGCAGGGTGGTCGTGGTGATCCCCACCGAGGTCGTGGCGGATGAGGCCTAGGGATGGGGACATGTACCGAAGGTACGTGTCCCCTCCGGGCGGATGAAGAATAGGTCATGACCTGCCTTTAACTGGCTTGACCGGCGAAGAGACGTGACCTTCGCCAACATGAAGCTCAGACAACAACGGTCGCCCAGTGGCGTTCAGGAAGCCCGGCCTAGCGTGTTCCCAACGAGAGGAGACGCGCCGTGAGAAACCCCGAACACCTGGACGACGCCGCCACAGGCCTGATGAACGCGCCGCTCGCCGCCGTGCTCGCCGCGCCGCCGATGCCGTCCATGGCGCCGGCGTCCCCGGGCCTGCCGACGCTCAATGCGGGCGAGGCCGTCCAGCGGCTGCCCGGGGACATCGGCTACCTGAATCCGAAGACCCTGTGCGCCTCCGGGCTCATCGAGGCACTGGTCGATCTGGTGGACTGCAAGGCGCTGATCCTGGACCTGCGGACCCACCATGGCGGCGCGCCGGACGCCCTGCTTCTGGGTCACTTGTCCCGGCGCCCCATTCCCATGGCAACCATCCGGCGCGGTCCCGACGGCGGCGTTCTGACCCGCTGGTCCGGCCGGGCGACACCCGCCCTGGACGGGCCCCTGTTTGCCGAAAACCCGGTGTTTGTCCTTACGGCCCGTGACACGCCGCTGGCGGCCCAGGCGCTGGCCTATGACCTGAGGATGGCCGGACGGGCCGTGATCCTCGGCGACGCGGACGCGTTCCTGCTGGCCTATCGCCGCGCGCTGTCAGCGAGCCGGCGGCTGGTGTGACGGGGACATGTACCAAAGGTACGTGTCCCCTAATCCGGATTCAGCGATGCCCTATCAGGGGTTCGCTTAGGGGACACGTACCTGCGGTACATGTCCCTTGCCGTTAGACCTTCACCCGCATCAGGCATTCCTGGGCGACCGAGGCCGCCAGCACGCCATCCTGGGTGTACATCTCGCCGCGAATGAACCCGCGTCCCTGCGACGTCGACGGGCAGTCCTGGTCGAACAGATGCCACTCATTGAAGTTGGTCGGGCGGTGGAACCACATGGCGTGGTCGAGGCTCGCCGACTGCATCCCCCGGGTGCGCCAGGTCAGGCCGTGGACCCGCAGGGCGGTCTCCATGAAGGCCATGTCCGAGGCATAGGCGAGCGCCGCCTGCTGCAGCTTGATCGAGTCGCCGATCGGAGCCTTGGCCCGCAGCCAGACCTGCTTGCGCGGCGGCTTGGGCACCGGCTTGAACATGTTCTGCGGATCGGGCCAGCGCACCTCGACCGGGCGGCGCTTCATGTGCTCGATCATCGCCGCCGGCATGTCCTTGTTGTCGGCCAGGGCCTGTTCCATCTCGGTCGAGACCGACTCTGGCGACGGATGGGCCGGCATGGCCGACTGGTAGTCGAGCCCCTCCTCGGCCACCTGGAACGAGGCGGCGAGGTTGAAGATCTGTTTGCCGTTCTGGATCGCGATCACCCGGCGTGTGGTGAAGGTGCCGCCGTCGCGCGAACGATCGACCTCGTAGATCACGGGAATGGACACGTCGCCGGGACGAATGAAATAGGCGTGCAGGCTGTGGCAGACCCGGTCCTCGACCGTCTCGTATGCGGCCAGCAGCGCCTGGGCGATGACCAGCCCGCCGAAGATCCGCGGGAAGCCGTCATTGGGCGACACGCCGCGGAACAGGTTCATCTCGAGGCGTTCGAGCGCCAGGGTCTCGATCAGGTTTTCAGTCTCTTGCATGGTGTCGGAATAGGCCTGTGACGGAATGCGGGCAAGTCGCCAGCGTTGCGGCCTTGTCGCCGCCAACCCCGGCGTTGCAGTCAGGCCATCCTGCCAGAGACCCGCCGACCTGCCGCTGTTCGCCTGGCGCTCAGTGTCAGGGACGGCGAGTTCGACACGCTGCCGGGCGACAGCGAGCATCCCGCGGCCCGGTGCATCGTAAGGCAGATAACCCCGATGCTGTGGCCGGCCCCGCCCTTCGACGATTTCGCCGAACAGATGCATTTCGACCCGGCGGACAGGCGCCAACAGGCAGGCCCGCCGGTAGGCAACCTGCGCTCCACCGGCTAAGACGCCGCCCATGCCGTTTACCGCAACCGTCCTGACCATGTTCCCGGAGGCCTTTCCCGGGCCGCTCGGCGTGTCGCTGATCGGCACGGCCTGGCGCGAGCAGGACCTGTGGCGGCTTGAAACAGTGGACATTCGGACCTTTTCCAAGGATAAGCGCGGCTTCCTCGACGACACCCCCGCGGGTGGCGGTCCTGGACAGGTGATGAAGGCGGACGTGATCGCGGCGGCTCTCGACAGTGTCGACGTCGCGGGACGGCCGCTTTTGTACATGAGCGCCCGGGGTCGGCCCCTGACCCAGGCGCGGGTGAAACAGTGGGCCGGGACGCCGGGGATCATCGTCCTCTGCGGCCGGTTCGAGGGGGTGGACCAGCGGGTGCTCGACGCCCGGGGGTTCGAGGAGGTCTCCGTCGGAGACGCGGTGCTCGCCGGTGGCGAGGCGGCGGCGATGGTGGCGATCGAGGCGTGCGTTCGTCTGGTTCCGGGAGTGCTCGGTCAGGCGGCCTCACTGAGTGAAGAAAGCTTCGAGGACGGTCTCCTCGAGCATCCGCAGTACACACGGCCGCGGACGTTCGAAGGGCTCGACATTCCCGAGGTGCTGCTGGGCGGCGACCACAAGAAGGTCGCGGCGTGGCGGCAGGAGATGCGTGAGACGACGACCCGCGAGCAACGGCCCGATCTCTGGGACCGCCACCTCGCCAACCGACAACCAAAGGGCGCCCCCTCGAAATAGGGGCAAGCCCAACGAAAAAGGACTGACCGATGGCCGCGAACATCATCAAGGAACTGGAGAAGGCCGAGAGCGAACGCCTCGCCGCCCTCCGCACCACCCCCGATTTCCAGCCGGGCGACACCGTCCGGGTGAACGTGAAGATCAAGGAAGGCGAGCGCGAGCGCGTCCAGGCCTACGAAGGCGTCTGCATCGCCCGTCAGGGCGCCGGCCTCCACGAGAGCTTCACCGTCCGCAAGATCAGCTTCGGCGAAGGCGTTGAGCGGGTCTTCCCGATCATGTCGCCGATGATCGAAAGCATCGAAGTGAAGCGTCGCGGCGTCGTCCGTCGCGCCAAGCTCTATTACCTGCGCGATCGTCGCGGCAAGTCGGCCCGCATCGCCGAACGCCAGACCGCCCGCAAGGAGCCGGGCGCCGCCGAGGAGTAGGACTCCTCCGGCGATTGCTGAGCTGAATGAGCCCCGGACCCGAAAGGTCCGGGGCTTTTTCGTGCCGGGGACATGTACCGCAGGTACATATCCCCGGATTACCCGCGAGGTAATTGCGGTGATGACCTCCAGGCCTGACCGTGCGCGCCATCACACCGGAGCGCCCCATGACCCGATCCCCCGTCGAAACCGTCCGCCAGTTCCTGAAAGCCATGGAGGCGCTGGACTATGACGCCGGCCTCAAGCTCGTCGCCGACGACTGCGAGTATATCAACCCGCCGCCGCTGGGCACGGTCCAGGGGCCCGCGGGCGTCCGCGCCGTAGTGGAACCCTTCTTCGCGCCCACGCTCGAGAACGACTTCCAGATCCTGCGCGAGTCGTCGGTCGGGAACGTCGTCTTCCTGGAGCGGCTCGACCGTCACCGCCTGGCCGACAAATGGGTCGAACTGCCGGTAACCGGCGTGTTCGAGGTGCGGGACGGCAGGATCACCTACTGGCGCGACTATTTCGACGCGCAGACGATCCTGTCGCAATGGCCGGCGGGGTGAGAGAACCGGGCATCTTGTGAGCGAAGTGTGCGTCCTTCGAGACGCGATCCTGCTGGATCGCTCCTCAGGATGACGTAGGGGGTTGGGCTTCACGCCGGTTCGTCATGGTGAGGAGCGAGGCCCCAGCCGAGCGTCTCGAACCACGCACGCTCCTACCGCCCCCTGAACACCGGCTCCCGCTTCTCCAGGAAGCTCGCCACGCCTTCCTTGTGGTCCTCGGTCTTCATCAGGGCGCGGATCGTCTCGATGGCCCAGCCGCCGAGGTCGCGGGGGTCGCCGTAGGTTCCGCGGCGCAGGCCCTCCTTCATGTAGCGCAGGGCCAGCGGCGGATTGACCGCGATGCGGGCGGCGAGCGCCCGGGCCTTCGGCAGCAACTCGGCGTGCGGCGTCACCTCGCTGACCAGACCGATGCGCAGGGCCTCGGCAGCAGTGATGACGTCGCCGGTGAACAGCAGCTCGGCGGCCTTCGCCGGGCCGACGATCGACGGCAGGCGATAGAAGCCGCCCACGTCGCAGACCAGGCCGCGCTTGATGAACATCTCGCTGAACTTCGCCTGCTCCGAGGCGATGCGGATGTCGGCGTAGAGCGCCAGCTCCATGCCCCAGCCGATGGCCGCGCCGTTGACGGCGGCGATCAACGGCTTGTCGCATTCCAGCGCCGCCATGGCCGCCGGCGTCGGCTTGTGGCGGACGACCGGGGTGGTGTCGGCGGACACGGCCTTGGGTCCGGCCATGATCTCCCGGACGTCGTCGCCGGAGCAGAAGGCCGGGTCTGCGCCGGTGATGATCACGCAGCGGGCGTCCGGGTCGGTGACCGCCTGGCGCAGGTATTTCTCGAGCCTGGCGTAGGCGTCCCAGTTCAGGGCGTTGCGCTGGGCGGGCCGGTTGAGGGTGATGGTCGCGATATTGTCGGCGACCTCGTAGGTGACGGTCTCGTCGGTCATCTGGGGCTCCCTTGGCGCGATGATGGACCCCGGATCGATCCGGCATCAACGGCGCCGTTGCGTCAGCCCTCTCGCTTTTCCTCTCCGCGTAGCGGGGAGGGGGACCGCCCCGGAGGGCGGTGGAGGGGCAGCGCAGAGGTCGGCGGCCAAGTCCTGAATTCCGATCTTTCCGGCCAGTCTGGCGCCGCCCCCTCCACCATGCTCCGCATGGTCCCCCTCCCCTCTGACGAGGGGAGGATCAGCCCTGTAGCCACGCCTCCACCTGCTGCTCGAGCACGTCCAGCGGCAACGCCCCGTCGCGCAGGATGACGTCGTGGAACTGGCGGATGTCGAACTTCGCGCCGAGCGTCGCCTTCGCCCTGCTCCGCAGCGCCATGATCCGCAGCTCGCCGATCTTGTAGCTGGTCGCCTGGCCGGGGTTGCAGATGTAGCGCTCGACCTCCTTCACGATGTCCCGCTCGCTGAGCAGGGTGTTCTCGCGGAAGAAGACGATGGCCTGTTCGCGGGTCCATTTCTTGGCGTGCAGGCCGGTGTCAGTGACCAGCCGCACCGCGCGCCAGGCCTCGGTCGAGAGCCGGCCGAAGTCGGAATAGGGATCCTGGTAGAAGCCCATCTCCTTGCCCAGCCGCTCGGCGTAGAGGCCCCAGCCTTCGGAATAGGCGCCATAGCCGCCGAACTTGCGGAACTTGGGCAGGCCCTCCGTCTCCATCGCCAGCGCGATCTGGAAGTGATGGCCGGGCGCGCCCTCATGATAGCTGATGCCCTCGATCTGGGACTTCAGCACCTGGGTCATGTCCGACAGGTTCACATAGTAGATGCCCGGCCGTTTCCCGTCCGGCGAGGGCCGGTTGTAGAAGGCGATGGCGGCGGTCGCCTCGCGCCAGGCCTCCACCGCCCGGACCTCCAGCGCCGCCCTGGGCAGGCGCAGAAACCAGGACGGACCGGCCTTCATGGCCTGGTCGACGAAGGCGGTGGCGTCCTTCAGATAGGCCGCCTTGCCCTCCGGTGTGTTCGGATACTGGAACTTCGGATTGGTCTTCAGCTCGGCGAAGAAGGCCTGCAGCGAGCCGGTGAACCCGACCTTCGCCATGATCTGGCGCATCTCGCCCTGGATGCGGGCCAGCTCGTCCAGGCCGATCTGGTGCACCTCGTCGGCGGTCAGGCTGGTCGTGGTCGAGACCTTCAGCCGGTTGGCGTAGTAGGCGCCGCCGTCCGGCAGGGCCCAGGCGCCGTTGTTGGTCGTGGCGCCTTTGGCGATCTCGGCCTGGGTCGCCAGGAACTGTTCGTAGCCTTCGCGGAACGGCCCGGTCAGCGCCGCCGCCCCCTGCAGAAGCAGGTCGGCCTGCTCCACATCGGTTGTGTTCAGCGCGCCGACCTTCTTGCGAAAGTCCGTCCACAGGGCGCATTCGCCCTTGCCCGGGAAGGGCGCGCCGGTGATCACCTTGCGGGTGTCGGCCTCGACCGGCGCGAAGGTGAAGGCCGGGGCGCGGATCCCGGCGTCGGCGCGGATCTTCAGGCCGGCGCAGACCTCTGCCATCACCCGCTTCACATCCTTCAGCCGGGCGATGTAGGCGCGCGCGTCCTCGACGCTGTCGACCCGGTGCTGGTTGATCAGGAACACCGGGATCGAGCCGGCCGGGCTGCCGTTGACGCTGGCGATGTAGCCATGGAGCCGCCAGCGATAGCTCTCGCGCTGCTGCTGCACCTGCCGGGCAAACAGGGTGAAGGACAGCCTGGCAGCCGGGCCGAGGGTCTCGGGCCGGAAGCGCGATGTCATCAGGGCCAGCTGGCGCTCGGCCAGGGCCAGCCGCTTCTGGCCGGCGTCGTCGGTGTAGTCGTCGAGCCTGTCGTAGTCGGTCTTGAGGCCGAGGCCTGTCATCGACTGCGGGCTGAGCGCCGCCGCCTCGTCGAACGCGGCATCAAGGAAGGCCAGCAGGTCCTGGTCCTGCGGCGCCGGCGACAGCGCGAGCGCCGACCGCGCGGTTCCAAGCGCCACGGCGCCCGGCAGGGCGAGCGCCAGGGCGCTGACAAAGGTTCTGCGTTTCACGACGGCGACTCCCTCAAGCTGTACGCCGGAAGAACCGCATGAAACGGCGCGACTGTCACGCGGGCGGCGGGAATTCGGCGCGTCGCCGGACTGGACGAAAGGGCGAACGCGCCTCTACATGCCGGCCATGGCTGGCAAGACGCTCTACGACAAGATCTGGGACGCTCACCTGGTGGCGGAGGACGCCGGGGAGGCGATCCTCTATATCGACCTGCACCTGATCCATGAGGTGACCACGCCGCAGGCCTTCGCAGGCTTGCGGGCCGAGGGCCGCAAGGTGCGCCGGCCGGACCGGACGCTGGCGGTGGCTGACCACAATGTGCCGACCGAGGGCCAGGCGCTTGGCGTCGGCGCGGTGGCGGACGAGGAGGCCCGGCTGCAACTGCAGACCCTGGCCCGCAACGTCGCCGACAACGGCATCGAGTTCTTCCCTATGGGCGACATCCGCAACGGCATCGTCCATGTGGTCGGGCCCGAGCAGGGCCGCACCCAGCCCGGCATGACGATCGTCTGCGGCGACAGCCACACCTCGACCCATGGCGCCTTCGGGGCCCTGGCCCAGGGCATCGGCACCAGCGAGGTCGAGCACGTCCTGGCCAGCCAGACCCTGCGCCAGCAGAAGTCGAGGAACATGCGGGTCACGGTGAACGGCCAGCTCGGCGCCGGTGTCACGGCCAAGGACATGGCCCTGGCCATCATCGGCGTCATCGGCACCGCCGGCGGCACGGGCCATGTCATCGAGTTCGCCGGCGAGGCCGTGCGCGACCTGTCGATGGAGGGCCGCATGACCCTCTGCAACCTGACCATCGAGGGCGGCGCCCGCGCGGGTCTGGTGGCGCCGGACGAGAAGACCTTCGCCTACCTGCTCGGCAAGCCGTCGTCGCCCAAGGGCGCGGCCTGGGACATGGCGGTCTCCTACTGGAAGACGTTGTTCACCGACGCCGACGCGGTCTTCGACCGCGAGGTGGTGCTGGACGGGCCATCGATCGCCCCGACCGTGACCTGGGGCACCAGCCCCGAGGACGTCGTGCCGATCACCGGCAACGTGCCCGACCCCTCGACCTACGACACCCCGGACAAGAAGGCGGCCGTCGAACGGGCGCTCGACTACATGGGCCTGACCGCCGGCCAGCCGATCACCGACGCCCGCATCGACCGGGTGTTCATCGGCAGCTGCACCAACAGCCGGATCGAGGATCTGCGCGCCGCCGCCGCCGTGGCCCAGCAGGCCTTCCTCGAAGGCCGTCTGGTCGCCGACCATGTAAAGGCGATGGTGGTGCCGGGCTCCGGCTTGGTGAGGGAACAGGCCGAGGAAGAGGGCCTGGACGCCATCTTCAAGGCCGTCGGCTTTGACTGGCGCGAGCCGGGCTGTTCGATGTGCCTGGGGATGAACCCCGACCGGCTGGCGCCGGGCGAGCGCTGCGCCTCGACCAGCAACCGCAACTTCGAGGGCCGTCAGGGCCGCGGCGGCCGCACCCATCTGATGAGCCCGGCCATGGCCGCGGCGGCCGCCATCGCCGGCCACATCGTCGACGTGAGGGACTTCCTGTGACCATCAACGCGCTCGACCACATCGCCATGGTCGTCAACGACCTGTCCGCCGCAGAGGCCGGCTACAGCCGCCTGTTCGGCCGCACGCCCAACTGGCGCGGCACGATGCACGGGGCCAGCCACGTCTGGTTCCAGCTGGGCAACACCGCGCTCGACGTCATCGCCCCGACCGGCGATGGCCCGGTCGGCGACGGCATCCGCGCGCGGATCGCCAGTCACGGCGAAGGCCTGTGGGCCCTGTCGCTGAGCACGCCGGACCTCGCGGTCGAGCGCAAGCGGCTCGAGCGGCTCGGCATTCCGACCTACGAGCGGGCCGAGGTCTCGACCAATCCGGACTCCGGCGCGACGCGCGAGTGGGTGACGGCGGCGATGCGCACGAAGTCGACGCACGGCGCGAACCTGATCCTCGTCGAGAACAAGCCGGACGCCACGCCATGGCCGGAAGCCGAGGCCGGCGAAGCCGCCGTCACCGGTCTGGATCACGTGGTCGTCAATACGCCCGACCCCGAGCGCGCCGCGGCCCTCTACGGCGCGCGGCTCGGCCTGGACATGAAGCTCGACCGGTCCAACCCCGACTGGGGCACACGACTGATGTTCTTCCGGCTCGGCGATCTGGTCGTCGAGGTGGCTCACAGCCTGAAGGCCGGCGTATCCGATGGTCCTGACGCGCCCTGGGGCCTGTCCTGGCGGGTCGCCGACGTCGCGGCGGCGCAGGCGCGCCTGAAGGCTGCGGGCGCCGACGTGTCGGAGGTCCGCACCGGCCGCAAGCCCGGCACCGCCGTCTTCACCGTCAAGGATGCCCCGGGCGGCGTGCCGACCCTCGTCATCGGACCCGCAGCATGAAGCCGTTCACCCGTCTCGACGGCCGCGCCGCGCCGCTGGGCCTGGCCAATGTCGACACCGACCAGATCATTCCCAAGCAGTTCCTCAAGACGGTGGATCGCGAGGGTCTGGCCAAGGGACTGTTCTACGATTTCCGCTTCGACGAGCAGGGGCAGCCGAAGAGCGGCTTCGTACTCAACGATCCGGCCTACAAGGGCGCGCAGATCCTCATCGCCGGGGACAACTTCGGCTGCGGCAGCTCGCGCGAGCATGCCCCCTGGGCGCTGCAGGATTTCGGCATCCAGTGCGTCATCTCGACCAGCTTCGCCGACATCTTCCGCGGCAACTGCCTGAACAACGGCTTGCTGACCGTCGAGCTGAAACCCGAGGAGGTCCAGGCGCTGATGGAAGAGGCCAAGGGCGGCAACCACCTGTTCACGGTGGATCTGGAGACCCAGACGGTCACCGCGCCGTCGGGCGCCCAGTTCACCTTCGAGATCGACAAGGACCGCAAGCACAAGCTGCTCAAGGGCCTGGACGCCATCGGCGAGACGCTTCAGCACGGCGTCTCCATTGACGTGTTCGAAGCGAAGGCCGCCCTCAGCCGGCCCTGGCTGGAACGGGCATGATCCTCGTCATCGGCACAGTCCGGCTGCCACCCGAGAACATCGCCATCGCCCGCCCGGCGATGGAGACCATGATGGCCGCCAGCCGGGCCGAAGACGGCTGCCTGGAGTACGCCTACTCCGAGGACCTGCTGGTCCCTGGCCTTGTGCGGGTGACCGAGGTCTGGCGCGATCGCGAGGCGCTGGCGGCCCATTTCCAGACCGCTCACATGGCCGCCTGGCGGGCCGTGTTCCCCGACCTTCACATCACCGAGCGCAACCTGTCTCTCTACGAGGCCGGTGAGCCCGAACCGATCTAGAGACCCATGTCCCAGACCCTGCTCCTGCTGCCCGGCGACGGGATCGGCCCTGAAGTCATCGCCCAGGTTCGCCGCGTGGCCGCCGCCCTGACCCCGGACCTGACGCTCGACGAGCGCGATTTCGGCGGGTGCAGCTATGACCGGCACGGCGTGCCGATCACGGAGGAGGCCATCGCCGCCGCCATGGCCAGCGACGCGGTGCTGATGGGCGCTGTGGGCGGGCCGCAGTGGGCCGGCAATCCGCGCGACAAGCGGCCGGAGATGGGCCTGCTTGGCCTGCGCAAGGCGATGGATGTCTATGCCAACCTGCGCCCGGCCCTCTGTTTCGACGCCCTGGCCGACGCCTCCAGCCTCAAGCGGGAGCTGGTCGCCGGACTCGACATCATGTTCGTCCGTGAACTGACGGGCGGGGTCTATTTCGGCCAGCCGCGCGGCATCGAGACCCTGGCCGACGGCCAGCGCCGCGGCTTCGATACCCAGGTCTACACCACCAGCGAGATCGAACGGGTCAGCCGGGTGGCCTTTGAGCTGGCCCGCGGCCGGCGCAACAAGGTCCACTCCCTCGAGAAGTCCAATGTGATGGAAAGCGGCCTGCTGTGGCGCGAGGTGGTCACCGACCTGCACCGGCGCGACTACGCCGATGTCCAGCTGGAGCACATGCTGGCCGACAATGCGGCGATGCAGCTGGTCCGCCAGCCGACCCAGTTCGATGTGCTGCTGACCGACAACCTGTTCGGCGACGTGCTTTCGGATGCGGCGGCCCAGTTGACCGGCTCGCTCGGCATGCTGCCCTCGGCGGCGCTCGGTGCGGCCGGCAAGCCCGGTCTCTACGAGCCGATTCACGGCTCGGCGCCCGATATCGCCGGCCAGGGCGTGGCCAATCCGCTGGCCGCCATCCTGTCGTTCGAGATGGCCCTGCGCTGGTCGCTGGGTCGGGGCGCGGAAGCCGACCGTCTGTTCGCCGCTGTCGAAGCGGCTCTCGCCGGCGGCGCCCGGACGCGGGACCTCGGCGGGAGCCTCTCCACCGTCGAGATGGGCGACGCGGTTCTGAAGGCGGTTTGAACCCTCCAGACTGTCATCCTCGACGCCGAAGGCGATCCGGGACCCAGATCGAGGTTCAGCCAAAGCCGGGTCCGGGCTCTTCGCTGCGCTTCGGCCGGGATGACAGTGGGGGTGCTGCACCCTAAGTCTCTCCCATGACCACCGCAGACGCCGACCACGAGACCGCCGCCCGCGCCGAGCTGGCCGCCTGGCGCAAGTCGGTGCTCGCGGAACCCTCGCCGTTCGCCATGGCCGCCAAGGGCCTGCAGATGCAGGTCAACCGGATGATCCCGGAGAAGATCCATGCCGCCGTCACCGCGGTGATCGAGCAGATGACGCGCGGCATTCTCGCCGGCTCGGACTTCGTGACCGGCCAGCCGCTGGTCTCCGGCTCGCTCAGGGAGCGGGAGCTGCGCGTGCGCAACGCCATCGCCGGCTATCGCAACGTGGCGACCGCCGAGGGCGGTGTGGCCGGGGCCGGCGGATTCCTGCTGGCGGCGGCGGATTTTCCCGCGCTGATCGCCATCAAGATAAAGCTGCTGTTCGAGATCGCGACCCTCTACGGCCACGACGCCGGGGACTGGCGAGAGCGGCTCTACATCCTGTCCATCTTCCAGCTGGCCTTTTCCGGCGTCGACCATCGCAAGGCGGTCTATCTGGCGATGACCGAAGGCCAGCCGCCTGCTTCGCCGGAAGACTTCGACTGGCGCCGGTTCCAGCAGGAGTACCGCGACTACATCGACCTGGCGAAGCTGGCCCAGCTGCTGCCGGTCGTCGGTGCGCCGATCGGGGCGATCGTCAACTGGCGGCTGGTCGAACAGCTCGGCGAGACGGCGATGAATGCCTACCGGCTCAGGTGGTTCGCGAGCCATAAGTCCGGTCGGCCGGTTTGATGTCGATCATCGACTTGCGGGCCGTCGGTCCGCAGGATGAGTCCGATGACCGATCCAGCGCCGCAAGACCCCTATCCCCAGCCGCCCGCCAACCGCGGCGCCATCGCCATTGCCCTCATCGGCGCAGGCATGGCCCTGATGGTCGGCGGCCAGGCCTTCCTGCACAGCGCCCCGATGGCCTACGCCGGGCTGGCGATCCTGGCGGTCGGCATCGTGTTCGGCGTGCAGAGCCAGCGCGGCAAATAGGCGTCAGACCACCGCGCTGACCACGAGGAACTGCGGATCGTCGACCCACGCCATGAAGGCGCCCATGATCGTCTGCACGGCGGGGCTGCCCAGGTCCTCGGCGGTGAAGCCATCAAGGTCGGGAATGTCGAATACCTCGACATAGTCCACCGACGGCGCGCCCTCGCCGATCAACAGGCGTTCGACGCGGTGATTGACGAACGAGGCCACCCGTTTGATCGCGCGGATGCCAGGATAGTCGTAGCTGCGCACCCAGGCCTCGAAGTCCTCGCGCGAAACGCCGGCCTTGAGTTTGTAGGTGATCATCAGGTTGGCCATGGGGCGCTCCGGGGTTTCGTCCGTGCAGAAACGGTGAATCCCGCGTCAAAAACCAGACCCGAAAGGGGGGCTGAAGACGGCGCCAGCTTTCCTTGCCTTGCCACGCCAGCGCTGGAGGCGTAACCGTCCGCGCTCATTCAAATACAGGAGAGACGTCGATGGGATACCGCGTCGCCGTTGTTGGCGCCACGGGCAACGTGGGCCGTGAAATGTTCAACATCCTCGAGGAAGTGAACTTCCCCGTGGACAAGATTCACGCGATCGCCAGCCGCAAATCCATCGGTGTCGAAGTGTCCTTCGGCGAGAAGATTCTCAAGTGCGAGGATCTGGCCCAGTTCGACTTCTCAACCGTCGACATCGTGCTGATGAGCGCGGGCGGCGACGTGTCAAAGGAATGGTCGGAGAAGATCGGCAAGGCCGGCGCGATCGTGATCGACAACAGCTCGGCCTGGCGCATGGACCCGGACGTGCCGCTGGTGATCCCCGAGGTCAACCCCGACGCGGTCGAGGGCTTCGGCAAGAAGAACATCATCGCCAACCCCAACTGCACGACCATGGGCCTGCTCGTGGCGCTGAAGCCGCTGCATGACCGCGCGAAGATCAAGCGCGTCGTCGTCTCGACCTACCAGTCGGTGTCCGGCAGCGGCAAGGCGGGCATGGACGAGCTGTGGGAACAGACCAAGGGCGTCTTCGTCCTGGGTGCGCCCGAGCCGAAGAAGTACCCCAAGCAGATCGCCTTCAACGTGATCCCGCAGTGCGATTCCTTCATCGACGACGAGTCGGGCGAGACGAAGGAAGAGCGCAAGATGCCGAACGAGACGCACAAGATCCTCGATCCGGCGATCAAGGTCAGCGTCACCTGTGTGCGCGTGCCGGTGTTCGTCGGCCACAGCCTGTCGGTGAACGTCGAGTTCGAAAGCGCGATCAGCGACGACGAGGCCCGCGACATTCTGCGCGAAGCTCCCGGCCTGGTGGTGATCGACAAGCGCGAGGACGGCGGCTACGCGACGGCCAAGGACATCCAGGGCGAGTTCCCGGTCTATGTCAGCCGCATCCGCAACGATCCGACGCTCGAGCACGGCCTGTCGCTGTGGGTGGTCTCCGACAACCTGCGCAAGGGCGCGGCGCTCAACGCGGTGCAGATCGCCCAACTGCTCCATGACCGCGGCCTGATCAGGCAGACCGCCCTGGCCTAGGGAAACACGGGGACATGTACCGAGGGTACGTGTCCCCCAAACCCTCAGAAGCTCGATTGGGGGACACGTACCTTCGGTACATGTCCCCGGAGACGCCCACATGCCGCCGGCGAAGGACGAAGGCCGCGCCGCCCTGATAGCGGGACTGGGCTGCTACACGATCTGGGGCCTGTTCCCGATTTACATGCACGCGCTCGGCGCGGCAGGCGTCTCTCCGCTGGAGATCACCGCGGAGCGGACGGTCTGGGCGCTGCTCTGGGCCGCCGGACTGGTTCTGGCGGCGCGCAGGACGACCGAGCTGAAGCAGGTTCTGAGCGAGCCCCGGACCCTCGGCCTGCTGCTGGGATCCTCCCTGCTCATCGGCATCAACTGGCTGCTGTATGTCATCGCGGTCAACAGCGGCCGGACGCTGGAGGCCAGCCTCGGCTATTACATCAACCCGTTGTTGAACATGGCGGCGGGTGCCCTGTTTTTCCGCGAGCGGATCGACCGGATCGGCCTTTCCGCCATCGCGCTGGCGGCCATCGGCGTGGCCGTCCAGACCGCCGCGGTCGGCCATCCCCCGCTGCTGTCGCTCGGCCTGGCGGTCAGCTTCTGCGGCTACGGCCTGATCCGCAAACAGGTAAACGCCGACGCCCAGACCGGCCTGTTCGTCGAAACCGCCATCCTGTCAGTCCCGGCCATCGCCTATGTCGTCTGGCTGCAGAAGACCGGCGCGGGACATTTCGGCGACGGCGTCTGGACCACCGTCCTGCTGCTGTGCGCGGGACCGCTGACCGTCGCACCGCTCGCGCTGTTCGCCTGGGCCGCGCGACGGCTGCCACTGGTGGCGCTGGGCTTCCTGCAGTTCATCGCCCCGACGCTGCAGTTCTTCGTCGGGGTCGCTTCGGGTGAGGCGTTCACGCCGCTGCGGGCGCTGGCGTTCGGCTTCATCTGGATCGGTGCAGCCGTGTTCGCCTTCGGCGCCTGGCGGCGGACGCGGCGGTTGGCGATCGCCTGAGACCGGGTATGGTCGCCGGATGATGACCCGACGCACAGTCCTGACCAGCGGCGCGGCGGCGGCGATGACGGCCGGCGCGCCCGATCCGCTTGCGTCCCTGCTGGACGGCGGCGGCGACCCGGGGCTGGCAGTGCCGGCCTGGGCGGGGACCACGGGACCGGCGCGGCGCGGCCGTCCGGCCCTCGCCCGCGCCGCCGGCCTGGCGAACATCGCCGCCGGACGGGCCATGACCGCCGACACGCCGGTGCGCATCGCTTCGATCTCCAAGCTGGTCGCGACCCTGGGGTTCATGACGCTGGTCGAGGCCGGACGGGTCGGACTGGATGACGACGCCGGCGAGATTCTTGGCTTCCGGCTGCGCCATCCACGGTTTCCGGCCGAGCGGATCACGCCGAAGCGGCTGCTCTCCCACACCGCTGGCCTGCGCAACGGTCCGAGCTACCCCGTGGGTTTTGGCCGCCCGCTGAGCGCGGCCCTTTCGCCTGACGGGGCGCAGTGGGACAACGGCGCCTGGTTCGGCACGGCCGATGAACCGCCGGGTGACTGGTTCGCCTATGCCGACGTGAATTTCGCGGTCATCGCCCAGATCATCGAGCGGGTGAGCGGCCAGCGGTTCGACCGGTTCATGACGGACCGGCTGTTCCGGCCGCTGGGCCTCGACTGTGGCTACAACTGGAGCGGCGTCAGCCAGGCCGCCCGCGACCGTGCCGGGACCCTGTATCGCAAGGCGCCGTCGGACGAGGGCCCCTATGACCCCGCCGGCCCCTGGATCGCCCAACTGGACGAGACCGTGCCAGCCGCGCCGGCCATTGCGCATCCCCGCGCGCCTGACGTCGGCGACCGGCCGCTGGACAGCTACCGGCCCGGTGAAAACGGGTTCGTCTTCTCGCCTCAGGGCGGCTTGCGGGCCAGCGCGGCGGATCTCGGCCGCATCGCCGGTCTGATGGCGCTCGGCGGCGGGTCGATCCTGAAGCCCGGGACGCTGGCGCAGATGACGACGCCGGTCTGGCGCTATGACGAGAAGCGGCCGAACGGCGACGCCTATGGAGGATCGATCCTCGCCTATGGCCTGGCCTGCCAGACCCTTACGGGGGCCGAGGGCGACCGACTGTTCGACGGCTGCGCGGGCTGGATCGGCCACCCGGGCGACGCCTACGGCCTTACGTCGGGCCTGTGGGCCGATCCGAAGTCCGGCCGATACTTCACCTATGTGATCACCGGCGAGGCGCGCTCGCTGAAGGCCAACAAGGGCCGGTCGGGGTTCACCCGGCAGGAGGAGCAGCTGGCGGGAGCGCTGGCGGGGGCCTGAGGGGACATGTACCGCCTTCGGTACGTGTCCCCTTCTACAGGCTCGCGTAGGCCGCCTCGATCAGGCGCATCGAGCGCGGATCGCCGATCAGGTGCACGTCCTGGCGGTTCATCACATAGGCGCCGGCGACGCCGCGGTCTGGATCGGCGAAGGCGCAGCTGCCGCCCCAGCCTGAGTGTCCGATGGTCGTGTCCGTCGGCCCGAAGAAGTGGTTCGGGACGTTGCGCATGAAGCCGGCGGCCCAGCTGAGGTCGAACGGCAGCACCAGATCCTGGCCGCGGATACGCTCGCGGCTCGCTGCACGAACCGACTCCGGCGACAGGATATGGACGCCGTCCAGCTGGCCATCGGTTGCCAGGGCGCCCATGAAGCGGGCCAGAGCCTCGGCGGTCGTGTGGCCGTTGGCCGAGGGGATTTCGACCCGGCGCCAGTCGGCGGAGCCGCGTCCGCTCGGCGCCGCCCAGGGCGACAGGAAGGCGGCGATCTTCGGGTCGGTGGTCTCGCCGAACTGCGGCAGGGCGCTGGGCGGCTTGAGCTCGGCGCACCGGTCGTGTTCGCTGTCGGGCAGGCCGATCCACAGGTCCAGACCGGCCGGGCCGGCGATATCCTCGCGCAGCGCGGTTCCAAGGCTGCGTCCATCGACGCGGCGGAACAGCTCGCCAACCAGATAGCCGATCGTCAGGGCGTGGTAGCCGCTGGCCGAGCCGACCGGCCACATCGGGGCCCTGGCCGCCAGCATCGCCGCGATCACGGGCGGATCGTACCAGAGGGTCGGGTCGATCGGCTCGACGAAGCCGGGCAGGCCCGCCTGGTGGGAGATCAGTTGCTCGACGGTGACCGCGCCCTTGCCCTCGGCGGCGAACTCCGGCCAGACCTCGGCGACGGGCTGGTCCCAGCGCAGGCGACCCTGCTCGACGAGCCGGGCGATCATCGTCGCGGCCACGGCCTTGGTCGTGGAATAGACCGGCGTCAGGGTGCGGTCGTCAAACGGCACGGTCTGCTTCTTGTCGGCCCAGCCGGCCCACAGGTCGACGACGATCTCGCCCTCGACCGAAAAGGCGAACCGGGCGCCCAGTTCCTTGCCCTCGGCGAAACTGGCCGCGAAGGCGTCGCGGACGGCGGCGAAGCGGGGTTCACAGACGCCATGGATCCCGGTCATCAGGCCAGCCTTTCGATGCGGACGGTCGGGCTGGCCTGTTTGATGCGCGCGCCCATGGCGACGATCGGCAGTTCGGGCGAGGCCCAGATGCCGGCCGAGGCGATGGTTTCGGCCAGACCGCCGACGGCGCGGGCCAGGCCGTAGGACGGCGTCTGGCCTTCCAGCAGGGCGGCGGCGAACAGGGCGGTCAGCAGGTCACCGGTGCCGCTGGGCACCGTCTCGCCGGCCTTCTGGTGCGCAGCCAGCCAGGCCTCGCGCTTGTCGGCGTAGACCACGCCGATCTCGCTGCCGCGAATGACGGAGGAGACCAGGACCGCCTTGCCGAGCAGGCGGGCGGCGCGCACGGCGGCCTCCGGCGAGCGCGCGTCGGAGCCGGTGATGCGCTGCAGCTCCCAGCTGTTGGGGGCCACCAGGTCGGCCTTGGGGATCAGGTGGTCGATGACCGCCTGGGCGACCTCGACCGGCACAAACAGGCCCTTCCCGGAATCGCCGATCACCGGATCGACGACGATCATCGGCTTGCGCGCGAAGGCGCCGTCGCGCGGCGCGGCCTTGACCGCGTCGATGGCCCGGGCGGCGGCCTTGACCTGTTCGACGCTGGCGAAATAGCCGGTCAGGACCAGGTCGGTCATGCCGAACAGGCCGTTGGCCTCGACCCCGTCGAGCATGCCCTCGAAGGCCTCGATCGGCACCTGCGCCCCGCCGGGGGCGCCCCAGCCGGGGTGACGGCCATAGAGCACGGTGGGGATCACCACCGGGTCGATCTTGAACTGGGTAAGCGCCAGCGCCTGGGCGGAGCCGCCGACACGACTCCCCGCGACGTGGCTCGACATGATGAGCGCCATGGGCATGGCGAGGGGATTAGCGGAGGCGGGGGTGGTTGGGTAGCCCCAAGCTTTCCTTCTCCCCTTGCGGGAGAAGGTGGCCTGCGGAGCAGGTCGGATGAGGGGTCATGCCGACGGATCAGGGAAGTCCCTCATCCGTCGGCTTCGCCGACACCTTCTCCCGCAAGGGGAGAAGGGTTCTGCAGGCTAGTACCGGTAGTGATCCGGCTTGAACGGGCCGGCTTCCGGCACGCCGATGTAGTCGGCCTGGTCCTTGCGCAGCACGGTCAGCTTCGCGCCGAGCTTGCCGAGGTGCAGCATCGCGACCTTTTCGTCGAGGTGCTTGGGCAGGGTGTAGACCTGGTTCGCGTAGGCCTTGAGGTTGGTCCACAGTTCGATCTGGGCCAGCGTCTGGTTGGTGAAGGACGCCGACATCACGAACGAGGGGTGGCCCGTGGCGTTGCCCAGGTTCACCAGACGGCCTTCCGACAGCAGGATGATCTTCTTGCCGTCCGGGAACTCGATGTGGTGGACCTGCGGCTTGATCTCGTCCCACTTGAAGTTCTTCAGGCCGGCGACCTGGATCTCGCTGTCGAAGTGGCCGATGTTGCAGACGATGGCGTTGTTCCGCATCGCCCGCATGTGATCGACGGTGATCACGTCCTTGTTGCCGGTGGCGGTGACGAAGATGTCGGCTTCACTCGCCGCGTCATCCAGGGTCACGACCTCATAGCCTTCCATCGCCGCCTGCAGGGCGCAGATCGGATCGACCTCGGTGACCTTCACCCGGGCGCCGCCCTGGCGCAGCGAGGCGGCCGAGCCCTTGCCCACGTCGCCGTAGCCGCAGACCACGGCGACCTTGCCCGACAGCATCACGTCGGTGCCGCGACGGATGGCGTCGACCAGGCTTTCACGGCAGCCATAGAGGTTGTCGAACTTGGACTTGGTCACGCTGTCGTTGACGTTGATCGCCGGGAACGGCAGCTCGCCCTTTTCGGCCAGCTGGTACAGGCGATGCACGCCCGTGGTGGTCTCTTCCGAAACGCCGGTGATCGAGGCGGCGATCGCCGAATAGAAGCCCGGCTTGTCCTTCAGGTAGGTCTTCATCACCGCGTAGAGGGCTTCTTCCTCCTCGTTGGTCGGATGATCGAGCAGGGTCGGATCCTTCTCGGCCTTGGGGCCCAGCACGCAGAGCAGGGTCGCGTCGCCGCCGTCATCGAGGATCAGGTTCGGGTAGCCGCCGTCCGACCATTCGAAGATCTTGTGGGTGTACTGCCAGTACTCGTAGAGGGTCTCGCCCTTGATCGCGAACACAGGGGTTCCGGTGGCGGCGATGGCCGAGGCGGCGTGATCCTGGGTCGAGAAGATGTTGCAGCTGGCCCAGCGAACGTCGGCGCCGAGATCCTTCAGCGTCTCGATCAGCACGGCCGTCTGGATGGTCATGTGCAGCGAGCCGGCGATCCGCGCGCCCTTCAGCGGCTGGTCCTTGCCGAACTCGGAACGCAGGGCCATCAGGCCGGGCATTTCGGTCTCGGCGATGGCGATTTCCTTGCGGCCGTAGTCGGCCAGCGCGATGTCGCGCACGATGCTTTCGGTCACGCGGGTGACTCCTGTCCATGAAGGTATGGGCCGCTCTATAGCGGTCAGGATCGTTTCCCGCAACGCCCACATAAAGATATCTTTATGTCATCTGGGACCGCGCATCCTCATTCCGGGGTGTGCAAGCGCGGCAGGTTGGCTAGAAGCAGTCGCCAGACCGGAGTTATCCCGATGAACGCCCCCGTCCGTTTCGCCGATCCCGCCCAGCCACGCCATGACTGGACGCGCGATGAAGTTGAGGCGTTGTTCGCGCTGCCCTTCACCGAGCTGGTGTTCCAGGCCGCCGCCGTGCACCGGCAGTGGTTCGACCCCACCGAGCTGCAGCTGTCGCAGCTGCTGTCGGTCAAGACCGGCGGCTGCGCCGAGAATTGCGGCTACTGCAGCCAGTCGGCCTTCTTCAAGACCGGCCTGAAGGCCGAGAAGCTGATGGAGCTCGACGAGGTCCTGGCCGCCGCGAAGGCCGCCCAGGACGGCGGGGCGCAACGCTTCTGTATGGGCGCCGCCTGGCGCGACCTGAAGGACCGCGACCTGCCGCGCGTCGCAGAGATGATCACCGGGGTGAAGGCGCTGGGTCTGGAGACCTGTGTGACGCTCGGCATGCTCAAGGCCGAGCAGGCCGTGGCCCTGAAGGACGCCGGGCTCGACTACTACAACCACAACCTCGACACCTCGCCGGAGTATTACGACCAGGTCGTAACCACCCGGACCTACGACGACCGGCTGGATACGTTGCAGCATGTGCGCGACGCGGGCATCTCGACCTGCTGCGGCGGGATCGTCGGCATGGGCGAAAGCCGCCGCGACCGCGCCAGCTTCCTGCACCAGCTGGCCACCCTGCCGGTCCATCCCGACAGCCTGCCGGTCAACGCCCTGGTGCCGATCGCCGGGACGCCGCTGGGCGACAAGGTCAAGCGCGACGGCGAGATCGATCCGATCGAGTTCGTGCGCACAGTCGCTGTGGCCCGGCTGGTCTGCCCGAAATCGATGGTCCGGCTGTCGGCCGGCCGCGACGACATGAGCCGCGAGACCCAGGCCCTGTGCTTCCTCGCCGGCGCCAACTCGATCTTCATTGGCGGCAAGCTGCTGACCACGCCGCTGCCGGGGCAGGACGAGGACAGCCTGCTGCTGAAGGATCTGGGGATGAAGCCGATGGGGATGGGGGCGAGCGCCTGAGACTCTGAACTTGACATTGTACTGATTATTGTACATATTTGATCGGAAGGGAGCCTTCCGATGGACGTCCTCAGCTATTCAGACACCCGCGCCAACCTCAAGGAGGTGATGGATCGCGTGGTCGAAGACCGTCAGCCGGTCGTTGTCACACGGCAGAAGGCCGAGTCCGTGGTGATGGTGTCGTTGGCGGACTGGAACGCCATGGAAGAGACCCTGCACCTCCTGTCGAGCCCCGCCAACGCGGCGCGCCTTCGCGAGTCCATTGCGGAACTCGATGCGGGCGGCGGAACGGAACGTGAGCTGATCGAGCCGTGAAACTGGTGTTCGCCGAGCGAGGCTGGGCGGACTACCAGCATTGGCAGGAGACAGACGCCAACACGCTTGAGCGCGTCAACGGCCTGATCAAGGAGTGCCTTCGCACGCCGTTCAAGGGAACCGGGAAACCGGAACCATTGAAGGGCGACCTGAAAGGCTGGTGGTCACGACGGATCACCCTCGAAGACAGATTGATTTACCGCGTGTCGGGATCTGGCGATGAGCAGCGGCTCGAGATCGCCCAGTGTCGGTATCACTACTGAGTGGTCCGAGTGACGAGCCCTTCCTCATCAAGGAGGGGAATATTCCCTTGATCTCGTGCAAGCCAGCCAGCCGGACGGCTGGCGGCAGGGACACGCCACAGCGGGCTCTCCTATCAGCTACCGCTCCTCGTCGAACCGGTTCTCGACCAGCTCGGTCAGCGCGGCCACGGCCTCTGCCGCCTCCGCGCCCTCGGCGGAAATCTCGATGGTCGAGCCGATACCCGCCGCCAGCATCATCAGGCCCATGATAGAGCGGGCGTCGACGGTGGAGCCGTCGCGCGAGACCGACACCTCGGCGTCGAAAGTCGAGGCCAGCTTGACGAACTTGGCCGAGGCGCGGGCGTGCAGCCCGCGCTCATTGACGATTTCGACGGTGCGGCGCTCGCTCACTTCTCGCCGGCCAGCACGTAAGAGGCGACGGAGATGTACTTGCGACCGGCCTCCTGGGCGTGATGGACGCAGGCTTCGAGCGGTTCGCGGGTACGCAGGGACGCCAGCTTGATCAGCATCGGAAGGTTCAGCCCGGCAATCACCTCGGCGCGGGTCTGTTCCATCACGCTGATGGCCAGGTTGGACGGCGTGCCGCCGAACATGTCGGTCAGCAGGATCACGCCGGTGCCGGTATCCACGGCCGCACAGGCCTTCAGGATGTCCTTGCGGCGCTTTTCCATGTCGTCTTCGGGGCCGATGCAGATGGCGGCCACGGCCGTCTGTGGACCGACGACATGCTCCATGGCGGAGACGAACTCTTCCGCCAGCCGACCATGGGTAACGATGACGAGGCCGATCATGCGCGAGTCCGAAACCCTGTCTCGATCAAACCGGGAACCCCTGCCCGACGGGCGCGGCCTCGCCGCGAAGGCGGCCTAGATACGCCCGTTACCGTGCGGCTCCAAGATGCTCGATGCTGCGGCGCAATTTCGCAGGGGCGGCGGGATCAAAAGGCCACAGGGGGCGCACCGGGAGGGTCACACCCGAGAGGTCGACCCGTTCTCCTGCCGGGCAGCGTTCGACCGCCGCAGGCGATGCCTCGCAGCGAATGACCAGATGAATGCGGCAGAACGCGATCGCCGCCTGTGGCAGCACGCCGACGCCCCGGCTTTCCAGAAGGCCGGCCAGCGGGTCGGGGGCGCGACCCCAGAGACGGTCGCCGGACGCCCAGACGACCACCCGGTCATCGGCCACCAGCCTGAAGCCTTCGTCCAGCGCGCGCAGGGCCAGGTCGCTCTTGCCCGAGCCGGACGGACCTTCGATCAACACGCCGCGCCAGTCGCCGCCCAGCTGCAGCGCCACCAGACCGGCGTGGCGGATCATCCGCCGCGTTCCGGCAACCGGACGATGAACCGCGCACCAACGACGCCGCCGTCAGGGCCGGGACGGTTCTCGGCGCGGATATCGCCGCCATGCGCCTCGATGATCTGGCGCGCGATGGACAGACCAAGGCCGGAATTGCCGCCGAACGCCGTGCCCTTGGGCCGGGAGGTGTAGAACCGTTCGAAAACCGTCTCGAGGTTGTCGGGCGGGATGCCCGGACCGTCGTCCTCGACCGTCACTTCGATTCGCCCGCGCGTACCGGTGAGGTTGACCCGCACCTCGCCGCCGGGGGCGCTGAAGGATCGGGCATTGTCGATCAGGTTGCGGAACACCTGGCCCAGCGGGCCCTCGCGACCGGCGACCAGGAGGGTCTCGCCGTCGGCCGGCCCGGTGATGCGCACCGTCGGCTCGGTCGGCCTGAGCGACGCGGCGTAGACCTGGCCGATGTCGCCGATCAGCCTGACCAGGTCGATGCGGCGCGGCTCGTCACGGGACAGCTCCGCATCCAGCCGCGAGGCGTTGGCGATGTCGGTGACCAGCCGGTCGAGCCGGCCGACGTCCTGCTTGAGGATGCCCGTCAGCCGCGCGCGCGCGGGACCGTCGCCGACCAGATCGAGCGTCTCGACCGCCGAACGGATCGAGGTCAGCGGATTGCGGATCTCGTGCGCCACGTCGGCGGCGAACCGCTCGATGGCGTCCATCCGTTCCGACAGGCTGTCGGTCATCTGTTCCAGCGAGCGGGTGAGATCGCCGATCTCGTCCTGGCGGCCGGCGAGGTCGGGCATCGAGATCGACCTCGCCCGCGCCTGCTGCACCCGGTCAGCCGCCCGCGCCAGCCGCAGCACCGGCCGCGCCACCAGGGCGTAGATCAGAAAGCTGGAAAGGGTCGTGACGCCCAGGGCGATGAGGATGAAGGGGATCAGGGCGGCACGCTCGGCGGCGATGATCGTATCGACGTCGCCCGCTTCCAGCGTCAGCACGCCCAGCACCGCCCGGACCCGCTGGATCGGCAGGGAGACGGAAACCAGTTGCTCGCCGCCCTCGCCGATGCGCCGCCCCTTGACCTGTTCACCACGCAGGGCGGCGTCCAGTTCGATCTTCAGGGCCCGCGCCGCCCGTTCGGCGGTCGGGTTGCGTTCCGCCGCGGGCGGCTTCTGTCCCGGCTTGCGCGCGGGCGGCAGCGGCTTCCGGTCGACGCGGTCGGCGACGTTGTAGGAATCGGCGATCAGCCGGCCATCCTTGTCGAACAGCCGAACCCGCTGGCTGCGCGGCAGGTGCAGCAGTTGCAGCAGCTGCGCCGCGCGCTGTGGCTGCAGCGCCGGTTCGGGCTCGCCGACTGTCGCCGCCTCGTCGATCAGACGGGCGACCCATTCGCCCTGGGTGATCAGGCTCTCGATCCGGGCGTTGACGAGACCGCGTCGCATCTCGTTCAGCGTCAGGGCGCCGATCACCAGGATCGCCAGACCGAGGAAGTTCAGGGCGATGATCAGCCGCCCGAGGCGCGATCCCTGAGGCCAGAGGCGGCGGCGCGCGGGCGCCTCCGTCTCAGGACTCGCGGTAGCGGTATCCGACGCCATAGAGGGTCTCGATCGCATCGAAGGTCGGGTCGACCTGGCGGAACTTCTTGCGCATCCGCTTGATGTGGCTGTCGATGGTGCGGTCATCGACATAGACCTGATCGTCGTAGGCGGCGTCCATCAGGTTGTCGCGGCTCTTCACGAAGCCGGGGCGCTGGGCGAGGCTTTGCAGCAGCAGGAATTCGGTGACTGTCAGGCGGACGGGCCTGCCGTCCCACAGGCTGTCGTGGCGCTCGGGATCGAGCGTCAGCTTGCCGCGCTTCATCGATTTGGCGCCCGTATCGACCGGGCCGCCGGCCTTGATGGCCTCATCGATGCCGCCGCGGCGCAGCACCGCCTTGACCCGCTCCAGCAGCAGCCGCTGACTGAAGGGCTTGTGGATATAGTCGTCGGCGCCGAGGTTGAAGCCGAGGATCTCGTCGATCTCCTCGTCCTTGCTGGTCAGCATGATGACCGGAATCTCGGACGTCTGACGCAGGCGGCGCAGCAGTTCCATGCCATCCATGCGCGGCATCTTCACATCGAGGATGGCCAGGTCCGGCGGATTGTTCTGCAGGGACTCCAGACCGGTGACGCCGTCGTGGCAGGCCGTCACGGTATGGCCATGACTTTCAAGCGCCAGTGAAACGGAGGCGACGATGTTCTCGTCGTCGTCCACCAGGGTGATGTTGGCCATTTCAGTCCTTCGTCTTGACGGGGCTCGCGGGCTGAAACCTAGCGGTGTTCCGGCCCGGCGCAAGGCAATCACCTGTCAGCGTGGCCCCAATGGGGCGAATTCGCATCGTAAACACGACCTTAGGGGCTTTGCCCCATAGATCGGGATATGGAACGCGGCCAGGTCCACTATGAACTCTTCGTGCGTCGCCAGCCCGGGTCGGGCTGGTCGCTGGAGATTGCGACCGAGGACCGGGCGCGCGCCATCGAGACGGCCGAGCACGCGCTGGAGGACGGCCGCGCCGCCGCCGTGCGTGTGACCAAGGAAACGCTCGATCCGGAAACCCGCGAATTCCGATCGGTGACCATTCTCAGCAAGGGTGCGCCCGAACGCGCAAGGACCCGCAAGGTTCGCGAGGATACCGAGCCGCTCTGTGTGAGCCCGTCAGACCTCTATACCTGTCACGCCCGTGAGCGGATCGGCCGGCTGCTGGACAACTGGCTGCAGCGCAACAAGGCCACGCCGTTCGAGCTGCTGCATCGCCCGGACCTGGTGGAAAAGCTGGACGCGTCGGGCATCGAGCTGCAGCACGCAATCCAGAAGGTCGCCATCCCCGAGGCCCAGGCCCGGGGCATCGGCGTGCATGAGATCATCCGGTCGTTCCAGCAGCTGGGCGAACGGGCCATCGAACGGCTGATGCGGGATCATCGCAAGGGCCTCCTGCCGAACCTCGACAAGGAAGGCTTCGCCGCCGCTGCCGAACGGCTGATCGCCGACCCGGACCGCGCCTACCTGCTCGGCGCGGGCGTCGCGGCGGCCATCGCGCCGGCGAAGACCTGGGGCGAAAAGGTCGGGCGGCTGCTCGACCTCGCCGACGCCGCTCCGACCGAGCCGCAGGCGCGGGCCGCCGCGCTGCAGGTCCTGGAACAGCCGCTGGCGGAGATCCTGGGATCGCGCGCGGGCCTGGCCGAGCTTCTCGGTTCGGATCTCGATCTCGGCGGCCAGCTCGCGGCCATGACCCGCGTGGCCGGCGGAGAGTCTGTCGAGGCGTTGATCAGCACGGACGGCAAGGTGGGGCAGATCATGCCGCCGCTGTCGGAGCCGGCCGCGCGCCTGGCAGCCTGGCTGTCCGCGGCCACGTTTGAAAGCTGCAGCACCGCGATCGCCCAGCGTGTGCTTCGGGAACTGATGGGGCCCCGACGGCTGAAGCCGGGTGATGCCGACGCCGAGATCGATCTGCTGCGGGCCCTGGCCATGGCCCTGACCGCAGCCGGCGACCGGGTGCTGAGCCTGGAAGATATCCACGAGGCCTTCTCGGCGCGGTCACGGATGCTGGTCACCAGCGACTTCGTCGAGGCGCTGCTCGGCGACGGAATGACCGCCCGCGAGGAAGTCGAGGCGCTGATCCGGCTGGCCGAGAACGTCACCGGCGCGGCCAACAAGCGACAGGCCGCGCGCTATCTGGCGGCCAATATCTCGGCGCTGCGGTTCGAGAAGGAGCAGCGCTACGGCCCCGACTCGCCCGCGACCCGCATGGCCGCCCTGGCCGTGCTGCAAAAGGCGATCCTGCGGGCTGGCCTGGTTACGGAGGATGCCGCGCCGATCCAGGCGCGCGTCGGCGAAATCGGGGGGATGATCGAGGCCGACGGGAAGATCGTCGCCCTGATCGCCCGGGCCTCTGCGCCCGTCGTGCATCGCCTGAACCTGATGGTGCGGATGGCCGTCGGCGAGGCGGCCCCCCTTGGTCCGGCGGCCGACCGCGCCCGCGCCGAGGCGCTGAAACTGGTGCGCAACCCCGAATTCCGCGAGGCGCTGAGCAAGTCGCCGGAAGCGGTCGAGCGGGTGCGCGGGATGATGCAGACCGCCGGGATGGCGGCCTAGTTCAGCGCTTCCGCCAGGGCGTCGACCACCCGCGCGACATCCCCGTCATCCATGGCCGGATACAGCGGCAGGCTCAGGCAGCGGTCATACCAGACCTGAGCGCCCGGCAGATCGAGTGGACCGTTACGGGCTTGCCAGTAGGGCTGGCTGTGGACCGGGATGTAGTGGACCTGGCTGCCGACGCCCTTCGCCGCCAGCGCCTCGACCACCTGACGACGTGTCTTTCCGGCCGCCTCGAAGTCGATCAGCACGGTCAGCAGGTGCAGGACGGGGTCGGATCCTTCGGGTCGCGCGGCGAGGCGGACCATCGGCGCCAGCGGCGCCAGCGCCGTCTCGTAGAGCGCCGCAAGCGCCCGGCGGCGCGCCATGAACCGCGGCAGCTTGGCCAGCTGCGACAGGCCCAGCGCGCAGTTGATGTCCGGCAGGCGGTAGTTGAAGCCAGGCTCAGCCATTTCGTAGAGCCACGGGTCCGCGCCCGGCGTGCGGGTCATGCCATGGCTGCGGGCCCGGCGCAGGCGCTCCGCCAGCACCGGATCATTGGTCGTGACCATACCGCCCTCGCCGGTGGCGATGGTCTTCACCGGGTGGAACGAGAAGGTCGACATGGCCGAGTGGACGCAGTCGCCAACCTGGTCCAGGTCGTTGCCGTGCCTGAAGCTGGAGCCAAGGGCGTGAGGCGCGTCCTCGATCAGGATGGCCCCCGCCTCGCCGGCCAGGGCCGCCAGGGCCGGCATGTCGCAGGCGTCGCCGCGCAGATGCACCGGCAGGACCGCGCGCACGCGGCGGCCCTTTGCTCGCCCCAGCGCCCGGGCCAGGGTTTCGGCGGTCATCAGCCCGCTGTCAGGGTCCACGTCGGCGAAGACCACGTCCGCGCCGACATAGGCGGCGCAGTTGGCGGTGGCCAGGAAGGTGATCGAGGGAACGATGCAGGTGTCGCCCGGCCCGATCCTCGCCGCCAGCATCGCCATGTGCAGGGCCGCGGTGCCGTTACTGCAGGCCACCGCATGATCTGCCCCGGCCACCGCACGGAAGGCAGTCTCGAATGCTTCCACCGTCGGACCGGTCGTGAGGTAGTCGCCCCTCAGGGCGGCGGCCACGGCCGCGATATCGTCGTCCTCGATGGTCTGGCGGCCGTAGGGAAGGAAGCCCTCCGTCACGACCCCGTCTCGTCCAGCATGGCCATCAGTCCTTCGGCCGACAGCCAGTCGTCGTTGTTGTCGCTGGCGTAGGAGAAGCCCTCCGGCACCGGTCTGCCGCCATCCGCCGGACCGAACGGTGCGCGGGTGTATTCGACGAAGGCCGGCTCGATCACGTAGCGGTCATCCAGTTCGACCGTCTGGCGGGCGTCATCGGCGCCGACCATGATCTCGTGCAGCTTCTCGCCCGGCCGGATGCCGACCACCTTGACGCCGGCGCCCGGCGACATGGCGTGGACCAGGTCGGGCATGGACATGGACGGGATCTTCGGAACGAAGATTTCGCCGCCGCGCATCAGCGTCAGCGACGACAGGACGAAGTCGACGCCCTGGTCGAGGGTGATCCAGAACCGGGTCATGCGCGGGTCGGTGACCGGCAGCTCGGTCGCGCCCTGGGCCAGCAGGCGCCGGAACAGCGGCACCACGCTGCCGCGCGAGCCGACCACATTGCCGTAGCGAACCACCGCGAAGCGCGTGCCGATGTCGCCGGAGAGATTGTTGGCCGCCACGAAGGTCTTGTCCGAGGCCAGCTTGGTCGCCCCATACAGGTTGACCGGATTGCAGGCCTTGTCGGTCGACAGGGCGACAACCTGCTTCACGTGGTTGGAGAGGCTGGCCCAGACCACGTTCTCGGCGCCGATGATGTTGGTCTGGATGCATTCGGACGGATTGTATTCCGCCGCCGGCACCTGCTTCAGGGCGGCGGCATGGATCACGATGTCGACCCCGCGCAGGGCCAGCGTCAGGCGCGATCGGTCGCGAACATCGCCGAGGAAGAAGCGCATCTTCGACAGCAGTTCGGCGGGCAGGCGCTCGCGCATCTCCTGCTGCATCTCGCTCTGCTTCAGCTCGTCGCGGGAATAGACGATCACCTTGCGCGGCGCGTAGCGGGTCAGGACGGTGTCGACGAAGCGTTTGCCGAAAGACCCGGTGCCGCCGGTGATCAGGATCACCTTGCCGTCGAGGTCGAGGTTGTCGGGCGCGAAGCCGGTCATGGACGTTCCACAGCGGTCGCTGATTCCCGATTGAATCCCGCCGCCTGCTACGCTTCGCGCGAATGTGTAAACGCCGCGTCAACCATGTTCGCGCGATGATGACGCATGGATCGCCGTATCGCCCTCGCCGCCGCCCTCGCCCTCCTGCCGACCGTCGCCGCCGCCGGTGGCGGCGGCGAGGAAAAGAAAAAGGGCGGTGGCGCCCAGTTCCTGCAGATCAAGGCGATCCTGGCGACGATCATCCGGCGGGACGGAAGCCGGGGCGTGGTCACCGTCGAATGCGGGCTCGATGTGCCCGACGAAAAGCTGCGCACCCTGGCCGACCAGTCCCAGCCGCGCCTTCGCGCCGCCTTCGCCGGATTCATCCAGGCCTATGCCGGGGGTCTGCCCGCCGCCGGCGTGCCGGACGCCGACTATATCGCGCGGGAGCTGCAGCGTCTGACCGACGCCACCCTGCGCAAGAAGGGCGCGAAGCTGCTGCTGGGCACGATCCTGGTGAACTAGAACCGCCGTCGCCTAGTCGAAGATCAGCTCTGTCGCGGCCGACAGCTCGGCCAGGGCCTGGTCGACGCCGCCGACCTTGATCGCCCGCATGCCCAGCATGGCGGCAGGCTTGCAGTTGATGCCCAGGTCATCAAGGTAGACGCAGTCGGCCGGATCGACCCCCAGCTGTTCGCACATCATCTGGTAGATGCGCGGATCGGGCTTGCGGACGCCGGCTTTGGAGCTCTCGATCACCGCGTCGAACAGCGCCATCACCCCGGCCACCTGGGTCGCCTTGTCCGATGTGCCGGCCATGCCCGCGCCGTGGCCGGTCTGGACGTTGTTGGTGATGCAGCCGACCTTGAAGACCTCCTTGCAGGCCTTCAGCGCCGCGACCATCCGGGGCCGCACGTCGCCGGACAGGCGCGGAAGGATGTCGGCGCCGCGCACCGCGTGACCCAGAGCCGTGGCCTCCTCGAGAAACTTCACGTCGAAGCCGGCAGTGTCGATCTCGTTGCGCTCGAACAGGGCCCAGGCGTTGGAGTCCGGATTGGTCGAATTGACCCGCCGGATGAAGTCGCGCGGCAGGCTGCGCTCCTCCTCGAACCGGTTGAAGGCCTCGAACGGCGAGGAGGTGATCACTCCGCCGAAATCCCAGATCACTGCTGCAACCACGAGTCCGCCCCCTTTTCACGCCGTCCCGCGCGAAACCTGTTCCACTGTCTGATCAACGCGCTCTAGAGACGGGTCGTCCCGGACGCAACCCGCAGGCCCCAACAGCATGGTCCCCCGCCCGCTTCGCATCGCTGTCTTCGCTGTCGCCTGCGGCGTGATCGGCTGGCTGTCGCTGGCGCCGACCACCACCATCCCCGGCCTGTTCACCCTGTGGGACAAGATCGAGCATGCCGTCGCCTATCTCGGCCTGGCGCTCATTGGCGCCTATGCGTTCCCGCTGCGCCTGACGCGGGTCGCGACCGGACTGTTCCTCGGGGGCGTCGGGGTCGAGATCCTGCAGTCGACGATGGGCCTGGGGCGGCAGGGCGATCCCTACGACGCGCTGGCCAACACCATCGGTATCGCCACGGGTCTCCTGCTGGCGCTCGCAATCCGCGAACGCATCAAGGTTAAGTCTCCCGCCCGGGGTGAATAGCGGGGCGCAGGCGGGCCTGGCCGCCTAGGGTCTCTCCTGATCTCCACCGGAGCGAACCCAGGATGTCCGTTCGGCTGACCCTGCTGGCCCTGTCGACGCTGCTCCTCAGCGCCTGCGACGGCAATCCGCTGCAGACCGCCGCGCGCGAGGCCTGCTGCTGCGACCGCTGCCCGACGACCGCGGCGCCCGCGACACCGCCGGCCAGTCCGGCGAAGGCGCGACCGATGCCGCCTCGCGATACCGCCCGCACGCACCGGGTGCGCTACACCACCCCCGCCGCCCGGGACCGCGACAGCTACCGCTACCAGGAGACCGTCACCAGCGGCTACGGCGGACGGTATGGCGCGACCTACGCCGGCGGCGCGGTCCAGCCGTCAGGGCCTGCATCCTCGGGCTACAGCTACAGCGAGACCTCCAGCGGCTATGGCTACGCGCCCGTCGCAGGGCCCTGCTGCGTCGGCGGCGGCAGACCCGTCCCGGCTCCCGGGCCTTGCTGCGCGCCGGGCGGTCAGGGCGGACCGCACTACCGTGGCTACCGTTCGGCCGGCACCGATCGCGACGGCTACCTGACCTGGCCCGGCAAGGTCGGGGACTAGGCCGACCGCGCCGTCGCGCCGAAGCCGTAGCGTCTGAAGATCGCCGAGGCCTGCGGTCCCTGCAGAAAGTCGAGGAAGCCCGCAGCGCCGCTATGGCGCGAGGCTGACGTCACCGCCACCGGATAGACGATCGGCGGATGGCTGGACGCCGGGAACACCCCGATCACCTTCACCTTCGGCTCCGCCTTCGCGTCCGTGGCGTAGACGATACCAAGGGGCGCCTCACCCCGCGCCACGTAGGCCAGCGCCGTGCGGACGCTTTCGGCCGGCAACAGTCTGCCGGACACGGATTTCCAGACGCCGAGCGCCGTAAGCGCCGCCCGTGCGTACTTGCCGGCCGGGACGGCGGTCGGGTCAGCCAGGGCGAGCCTGCCGTCGCCCAGCGCCCCGGCCAGCGGGAACCCCGGGGCGACCGTCAGCGCCACCTTTGCGCGGATGGGCGCGATCAGCACCAGCCGGTTCGACAGCAGGCGGCGGCGCGTGGCGGTGACAACGCCGCCCTTGCCGGCCAGCCAGTCCATCCACTCCTCATCGGCGGACAGGAACAGGTCGGCGGGCGCACCCTGGGCGATCTGCCGGGCCATCGCTGACGAGGCGCCGAAGCTGAAGCGGAGCGGCGCGCCGGTCTTCGCCGTCCAGCCCGCGCCGACCGCCGTCAGCGCCTCCTGCAGGGACGCGGCGGCGAACACCGTCAGCGGCGGCCCGGCCCTGGCGACCGCCGGCAACAGCAGCGTCGCCGCGCCGGCCAGGACCGTCCGTCTGTTCTGCATCGCGCACTCCGAAGGCTGGCGTGGCCCTTGCGATCCATCTGCTCGCTGGATCGAAACGGGACAAGGGGGAGACCACATGCGTTCGCCAAACGGGCCACTGTTCAAGACCTACGAAATCATCGCCGTCGTGGCCTTCCTCGCCGCCGCCGCCGCCTGGGCCGGACTGAAGCTGGTTTACTGACGCCCATGGGGCTCAACCGCCCCCGCGCCCCCGGCGGCGGGGACCAGCTCCCTCGACGGGCATACCCGGCCGACTTCGACAAACGCCTGGGAGAAGATTGGCGCACCCGACACGATTCGAACGTGTGACCTTTGCCTTCGGAG
>CAIOHT010000145.1 GCA_903858185.1 uncultured Caulobacterales bacterium | reverse complement strand
TCCTGGGCGCGTGCTGCCGCTGCCTTCGCGGCGGGCCAGGAAGGCGAGGCGCTCGAACAGATGGACGTCCTGCGCGTTCTTCAGCAGGGCGCCGTGCAGCGGCGGGATCAGGGTGGTGGGATCCTTCTCGCGCAGGATCGCCTCGGCGACCAGCTTCTCCTTGATGCCGGGGAAGTGGACGTCGACGATTTCCTGCATCACCTCGGCTTCGGGGAAGCGGATGTAGTGGAAGAAGCAGCGGCGCAGGAAGGCGTCCGGCAGTTCCTTCTCGTTGTTCGAGGTGATGATGATGATCGGGCGGATCTTCGCCGAGATCGTCTCGCCGGTCTCGTAGACGTAGAATTCCATGCGATCGAGCTCCTGCAGGAGGTCGTTCGGGAACTCGATGTCGGCCTTGTCGATCTCGTCGATGAGCAGGACGGGGCGCACGTCACTGGTGAACGCCTCCCAGAGCTTGCCCTTCTTGATGTAGTTGGTGACGTCCTTCACGCGCTCGTCGCCCAGCTGGCTGTCGCGAAGACGGGTCACGGCGTCGTATTCGTAGAGGCCCTGGCTGGCCTTGGTGGTCGACTTGATGTGCCAGGTGATCAGTGGCGCGCCCATCGCCTTGGCCACTTCATAGGCCAGCACGGTCTTGCCGGTGCCGGGCTCGCCCTTGATCAGCAGCGGCCGCTCAAGCGCCACGGCTGCGTTCACCGCGACCTTCAGGTCCTCGGTGGCGATGTAGTTTTTCGTGCCTTCAAAACGCGAGCTCATGACATCCCCTGGCGCGTTTTCGCGCATTCGAACAAACGTTCAATTCAGAGGTCAGCCTAAAGCGCAATCCGCGACATTCAAGCCGGTTTCGGCGGATCGGCCGCCACGATCCCCCATCGCCGTCAGTCGGCGCCGGGGTTGATCGAAACCGGGTCGCTGGCGGGGAAGGTTTCCTTCAGCCCTTTGTCGAGCTGTCTGTCGACATGGGGGTCCGCGTCGTCATCGATCTTCTGTGACGGATCCACCGGCATGTCGGCGGGCTGTTGCCTGGGGGCGGCGGTCTTGTCATGAAACACGGGATAACTCCGTCAGGGCAGGCGAGCGTGTTCGCCGGTCCCGGACTCAATCCCTGCCGGCGGCCTTGGTTCCGGCCGTCAGCCGCTCGGACAGCGCCTGCGCGATCTCCGCCAGCGCCGGTTCCCACTGTCCGAACGTGGGTGGCAGGAAGACGCGGGCCTGCGGATACCAGGGATAGCGGCGCGTGCCGAGCAGGGGCCAGGCGCCCGGCGTCGACAGCAGCCAGAGCGGCGCACCACAGGCGCCGGCGAGACAGCTGGTGGCGTTCGATGGTCCCATGACCAGGTCGAGCGCGCAGCAGAGCGCCGCCACGTCGTCGAGGTCCTGCTTGAGGTCGATGCCGGGCGGCTGCCAGATGTCGACGCCCAGTTCGCGCCGGGCCGCGTCGAGTTCCTCGGTGCAGTCGCCGTACTGCAGGTTGATGAAGGTCGCGCCCGGAACGGCCAGGACGGGCTTCCATTGTTCGAACGGGGAATAGAAGCGGTGGCGCGCCCCGGCCTTGATCAGACTCTTCCACAACAGGCCGACCACGGGACCGGCTGGCAGCTGTGAGCGCCACCAGGCCACGCGGGCCGGATCGGGCGTCAGGAAGCCCTGGCGCGCCGGGTAGGCGTCCGCGCTTCGCCGGAACCG
>CAIOHT010000144.1 GCA_903858185.1 uncultured Caulobacterales bacterium | reverse complement strand
CGAAGTTAGCCGGGGCTTCTTCTCCGGGTACCGTCATTATCGTCCCCGGTGAAAGAATTTTACAATCCTAAGACCTTCATCATTCACGCGGCATGGCTGCGTCAGGCTTTCGCCCATTGCGCAAGATTCCCCACTGCTGCCTCCCGTAGGAGTTTGGGCCGTGTCTCAGTCCCAATGTGGCTGATCATCCTCTCAGACCAGCTACTGATCGTAGCCTTGGTGAGCCTTTACCTCACCAACTAGCTAATCAGACGCGGGCCGCTCTAATGGCGATAAATCTTTCCCCCGAAGGGCACATTCGGTATTAGCGCAAATTTCTCTGCGTTGTTCCGAACCAAAAGGCACGTTCCCACGTGTTACTCACCCGTCCGCCACTAATCCCGAAGGATCCGTTCGACTTGCATGTGTTAGGCCTGCCGCCAGCGTTCGCTCTGAGCCAGGATCAAACTCTCAGGTTGAGTTGACCGCTAACCCAAAATTACCGACCTCAGTTGGAATACCGAGGTCAATCGTTCTGGTTTTGCATAGTATCTTGACGAGTTCCCATTCACATCGACCACCCAACCGAAGCTGGGCAGCCTATATTCATGGTGTCTTCAAGAGACCGCAATTGTCAGCGTATCGAGGACATACTTGCTATGTCCGCAAAACGCCGCCGCCTGCGTTTCTCTTTCCAAATCAACGATGTCAAAGACCCGACCGGGTTGCCCCTGCCCACCGTTTAGCGCCCGGTGTCGGCGAGGAGCGGCGTATCTAGTCGCTCCGAATTTCCGTGTCAACCGACTTCTTTCGAAGCATTCCGGTTTCCGCAGATCCCGTCGTTCCGGAGTGAACCGGGTCGGCGGGAGAGACGTTTCTAAATGAAACCGCCAAACCAAGTCAACCTGTTCTTTTTTGGAAGAACCGATTTTCTTGAACCCTTCAGATCGGAAGCTTTCCGAACCCTCCAGGAGGCGGCCTCTTTACTGAGAAGCCTTAGACCAAGTCAATCTGCTCTATTTAAATATAGAACCGATGTTCTTGGAGCGCCGCGCGGAAAACGTTCCGTCTGGCGAGGAGCGGCGCTTCTAGTCGAAGCCCCATCCCTCCGTCAACCGACCTTTTTCAGTTTCCGCCCCAATCCGGCCGAAGCCGTAAGAAGGGCGCAAACAGGGCGAAGGGCCGCCGAGGGGCTTCCCTCTTGAGTAACCGTCACCGAGTCGATTGAGGCTGCGGAACCTAGCGGCCGAACCTGCGAAAATCAAGAGCCTTTAGGGCTTTCGATGTTCGCCGGCGGGCTGTGGCTCCGAGCGAGCGCGGCGTATATCGGCCCATGCCGTTGACTCGCAACCCCTGACGTTCAGAATTGTGGGCCGGCGCAACGGTCAGACGCTTGCGAACCCTCCTCCCGGTCTGCAAACACTTCGGGGGGAGACGCTCTTACCTATGCTGTCACACAAGGCCCGGTATGCGCTCCGTGCGCTGGTAGAACTGACGCGTGAGGACGGCGGTCAACTGACGGCGGCCGATCTGGCGGTGCGGGCCGACGCGCCCCGCAAGTTTCTTGAAGCCATCCTTCTGGAACTCTCCCGTCGAGGGATCGTCCGGAGCCGGCGTGGGAAATTCGGTGGATACGCCCTGGCCCGGTCGCCGCAGGACATCTCCTTCGCCGAGGTTATCCGGGTGATCGACGGTCCGTTGGCGCTCGCGCCCTGTGTCAGCCGGACGGCGTTCCGCAAATGCGACGACTGCCCTACGCTCGAAGGCTGCTCCCTGAGAGAAGCCCTGCTGCGCGCCCGCGACGCGACGGCCGGGGTGCTCGACGGGTACAGCCTTGCCGACGCCGTGAAGGCCGGAGCCGCGGAGATTCCGGGCGCGCCCGCCTAGCCTGCGGAAATATAGGCCTTCAGGCCGTTCGCCTCGGCTTCGACCTCGTCGATCTTGTGCTTCACGAGGTCGCCGATCGAGATGATTCCCGCCAGGCGACCGTCACGCATGACCGGAAGGTGCCGGATTCGCCGGTCGGTCATGCGGCCCAGAAGCGAGTCGACCGTCTCCGCCGGGGTGGCGAACACCACATCGCGCGTCATGCAGATGTGGATGGGTCGGGTCAGGGCGCCACCGCCCTCCTCTGCGACCATGCGGACGATGTCACGCTCGGAGACGATGCCGACCACTGTGTCGCCGTCGACAACGACCATGGCCCCGACACGCCGGGAATGCAGAAGGGCAGCAACCGCGCCGACGGTCTCGCCGGGCCCCGCGGTGAAAACAAGGTCGCCCTTGTCCTTGAGGATCTGGGAAACGAGCAACGTCGGCACCTTCCTCTCTATATAGGCCTGTTGCAGGGAGGCTCTCGCAATCCACGCAAGGAATCAACGCTCTTCCCGATAACCAGTCCGTGCGAGGCGGGTAAAAACGCCCACTAGCAGCAATCCGGCCAGGAAGCCGGCGATGTGGGCCTGCCAGGCGATGTTCACCCCGTCGAAGACCAGGCCGGCAACGCCGATCAGCACATTGAGAACGATCACGACGATGATCTGGGCCCTCACCGGCCCCTCGAATACGCCCCACAGACCACGCCAGCGCCCCAGCAGTCGCGCCGCGCCGCCCCACAGACCGCTGACCGCGCCCGAGGCGCCGATCACCAGGATCGAGGGGTCTGACGTCGTCGCGAGATAGCCCAGCCCGCCGGCGACGCCGCAGACCAGGAAGTAGAGCAAAAACGCCCCCCCTGCCCTCGGACCCGGCCCAAAGTGCCGGGCGACGGCCGGACCGAACGCCAGGGCGGCGCCCGCATTCATGAGAAGATGAATCAGGGATCCGTGCAGGAAGATGTGCGTCAGCAGCGTCCACCACCGCCCCTCGGCCAGGGCCGCGCCTGACAGCGCGAGCGCTGAAACGGTGCCCTCCGGAAGCCCGTAAACCTGTGCGCCATAAGCGATTGCGAGCAGGGCGATGACGGCCAGACTAACCCCGGGAGCGTTGAATGCCGGCTCACCTGAGGGGGGCTCCCGGGGCGTCGGATCGTCCTGCGAATCGCTCACTCGAATTCCTTCCGCCTTAACCAAATCAGCAAGGGTTCGCCCGCAGGATGAAAGCTGTCCTGTTTTGGCACGCACATTGCTTGTGCGCTGGCGTGCACTTTATCCGCGCGGAGCTTTTTTCCATGGCAGCGTTCTCGACCAAGAGGCTTTTCACCGCAGGCGCTGCGATGGTGATCGGCGGGCTGGTCTTCGCCTCGGCCGCCCAGGCCCAGCAGATGAGCACGAACTCCGCCTCGTTCAATGCCGGGTACGGCCGCGTCGCCGGGCAGGAAAACCGGGGCGTCGAGTACGGTACGCGCGATTCCTCGAACAACCGGCTGATCGTCGACGGCATTATCCAGAGCGGCGAAACCCAGAGCAGCTTCTCCGCCATGAGCGGCGGCGTGTTCAGTTCGGGTTCCGGTGTCGGCGGCGGGGGCTCGACGGCCATCGGCAACAATCTGGTCGTGATCACACAGGGCAACTGGAACACCGTGATCGTGACGTCCGTCCAGACCAACACCGGCGATGTGACCGCCGGCGTGACCACGAGCGGAGGCAACTGATGTCCGGCGCCGGGGCGCGCGTTGGCGCGCTGCTTTCTGCGGCCTCTCTGGGCCTTTCGGCCTGCGTGACCCCCACGGCCGGCTCCGACGGCCTGTACGCCACCCCCATTGGCACGGCCCCGGTGACCGCGAACCCCACGCCCTACACCTCGGCGCTGGTCTGCATCGCCCAGTACGCCCGGCAGTATAACCTGCGCGCACCGCGCATCTCGGTCGGTCGCATCAGCGACATGACCGGCAAGGAAGAAGCCGACGGATCCGGCCGCAAGATCACCCAGGGCGCCTCGCTTATGGCGATGACCGCCTTCGCCAAGGCCGGCATTCCGCTCGTCGAGCGGTTCGACACCTCGGTGTCCGAGCTGGAGCTGAAATACGCCAACAACAAGCTGATCACCGACGGGCCGACCCCGGGCGTCGACGCACCGGCGGATCCGCGCCGGATCTTCTCCGGTCAGGTCGCCGGCTCGGACTTCTATGTCACAGGCGGCATCACCGAGCTGAACTACAACATCCGCTCCAGCGGCGCCGATGTGCTCGGCGGCGACACCGGGTCCGACGGCGCCAAGGGCAGTTTCCGCGCCCGCATCTTCGTGATGAACATCGCCATGGATCTGCGGCTGGTGAACACCCGCACGCTCGAGGTGGTCGACGTCATTTCCTATCAGAAGCAGATTGTCGGCCGCGAAGTTGGCCTCGGCCTGTTCGACTTCCTCAATGGCAACGTCTTTGACGTTTCCGCCGGCACGGGTGCGCTGGAGCCTGTCCAGCTGGCTGTCCGCGCGATGGTCGAGCGGGCCACCGTGGAAATGGCGGCCAACCTCTACGGCATGCCCGGACCGCAATCCTGCATGACCGTCGATCCGCTCGGCGGCGCGACGACGGGGGCCACGGGCGGCTTCACGCCCGCTTACAACAACCTGGGAACCAACAATGCCGCGACCCGCGAAGACCCTAGTCGCTGGAACGATGGCCGTTCTACCGGCGATCGCGCTCCTCTGCGCGGCCGGTACTAGCCAGGGCCAGACCCCGCCCAGCGAGGTCATCAACAACCAGATCCAGCTGGGCGATGTCTTCTCGACCCAGGTGCTGAATGTGGTCGAGGTGACCGACGGCGTGGGGGCGGAGACCTCGGCAACCGGCAACAACCTGGTCGGCGCCACCGAAGGCGCCGACCTGAACATCACGTCAAACCAGACCATGGCAGGCTCGACGATCGCCTCGACAGTCGCCAACGTGACCACGGGCATGGGCGCCAGTTCGCAGATCAACACCAGCGCGATCGGCAATGCCCTCGAGGCCGGAACGACCCAGGGCACGATGGTCGGGGTCTATACCCAGATCGCCACCGCGGCCCCCAACGTGACCGCGACCGGCATGCTGGAAGCGGAAACCGCAGAGGGCGGTGACATCGGCATGGCCACGACGGCCGCCGCGAACACCGTGTCCCTCGGCCTGACCAACGCCTCGGCCGGGGTGCTGGTCAACCAGACAAGCAGTGCCTCGGTCCTCGCCGACGGCGGATCGGTCGTGCAGTACGTCAGCGGTACGGCCGACGTGTCGGGCATGGCGTCCGGCAACAGCATGAGCCTGGTCGGCACGGACTCGTCCGCCGCCCGCGCTATCGTCTTCCAGAGCAACACGGCCGCCCTCACCCAGGCCAGCCAGTTCACCGCCTACGGCAACGTCCAGACCGCCAGCACCAGCGCCACGGCCAGTGGCAACGTCGCCGCCACGACCAACGAAGGCGCCCTGCTCGACCTGACCTCGACCCAGTTCAACCAGTCTTACGTCCGCGCCCAGGCCGAGGGTAGCGCCTACGAGTTCGGCGAAGGCGCGGCGACGGCTTACGGCGTCGGCAACTCTGTGCTGGCCGGCAATACCGGCGAGGCGGTGGTGCTGGAGAATGTCCAGCTGAACACCGGTGGCGGCGTCGAGGCGACCGCGACGTTCGCAGGAACCAACGGCTATGACGGCTATGCGCGCGCGACAGCCGTCGGCAACGACGTGACCGGCTACGCCTGCGCCACATGCTATGGCCAGATGACGATCGGCAGCAGGCAGACCAACAACGCCGATGTCGGGGCCAGCGCCACGACCAACATCGGCGCGGGCCGGACAGTCAACAGCACCTCCACCGCCGTCGGCAACAACGCCAGCTTCTATGTGACGCGGCCCGGGTCGTAGCTTCGGAACGGGTTCAGGCCAGCCACCACCGCACCAGCCCTGCCAGCGCGCAGGCGAGGATCACGAGCACGACGTTCCCCTTGAAGCGGATCAGGGCGACGCCTGCCGCGACCGCGATGGCCGTCGTGATCAGGTCGAAGGTCGCGGGATCGGGCAGCCAGACGCTGCCGCCCCATGGCCAGCGGTAGGCTGTGCTGCCGGCGAACAGCACATGGACCGCAAACCAGACGGCCAGGCTGGCGATCACGCCGAGCACCGCCGCCATGACCGCGCCGAGCGCACCGCGCGCACGGGCGCTGCGCCGAAGGGTCTCGGACCAGGGCGCGCCGGCGAAGATGAACAGGAAGGATGGGATGAAGGTCTGCCACAGCGCCATGGCCGCGCCCGCCACCGCCCAGCCCGCCTTGCCGCCTGTCGCGTTCCAGCCGGCCATGAACCCGACGAACTGGTTGACCAGCACCAGCGGCCCCGGGGTGGTTTCCGCCAGGCCCAGGCCGTCGACCATCTGGGCCGTGGTCAGCCAGCCCTGCGCCTCCACCGCCTGCTGCTGCAGCCAGGCCAGCAGGGCGTAGGCGCCGCCGAAGCTGGTCGCCGCAAGCGTTGCGAATACGGCGCCGACCCGTGTCAGCCAGTGTCCGTCGCCGAGGATCAGGGCGCTCGCCAGCAACGGCGACAGCCACAGGACCGACCAGACCAGCACCGTCGCCAGCGTTCTGCGGCGTCCCGGCCGGGCGCTAACGGCGACCATGGGGCCGCCCGAGGCGTTAGAGGCGCCACGAACGGCGCCGAAGAGTCCGGCCAGCAGCACCACCAGCGGGAACGGCAGGGCGAACAGCGCCAGGGCGATAAAGGCCGCGCCGGCGATCAGCAGCTCTGTCCGGCCCTTGAGCGCCCGCTTGCCGACCCGCAGGAGGGCTTCCGCCACCAGAGCCAGCACCGCCGCCTTGACCCCGCCAAAGGCGGCCGCCACGGGTGCGACGTCGCCGTGCGCCGCGTAGAGCCATGAAAGGGCCAGCACGATCGCAGCGCCCGGCAGCACGAACAGCGCGCCGGCGATCAGTCCGCCGAGGGTTCCCCGCAGCAGCCAGCCGACATAGGTCGCCAGCTGTTGGGCTTCCGGCCCCGGCAACAGGGTGCAGAAGCTCAGGGCATGCAGATAGCGCGGCTCGTCGACCCAGCGTTTCTCGTCGACGAAGGTGCGGTGCATCAGGCTGATCTGACCGGCCGGCCCGCCGAAGCCGAGGCAGCCGATCTTCAACGAGGTCAGCGTCAGCTCTCGCAGCGACGGGGGTTGAGCAGCGGATGGTGGCGTTCCAGCCATGTCGAGCCTCCGGACAAGCAGGCATCGACGGTGCTTGGGCATGGCGCCTGATCGGGAGACCGTTTCACCCCGATGACCGGACTATTGGCGATTCCGACGTGCTCCGAAAGTGCGGCCTGACGCTTGGCAGGCGGCAATCTATCGGCATAGACTATGCCAACTTATTCGAGGCCGGTCGCGGCCCGGCGGGAGGCGCTTGATGATCAATCCCTGGCTCTGGGCCGGCGCCGTCGCGATCTATGTCCTGTTTCGCGCCTGGTACGACAACTGGCGCGGCCCGCTGAAGGCGGCCGAGGTCGAGGCTTTCATGGCCCGGGTCGAGGCCGGCAAGAGCGCCGAGCACAACGATCCGGCCATCCTGCGCGCCTTTCTGGAAGCGGACGACGGCCGGGAGTTCTTCATGTTCAACCTGGTCAAAATCGCCACGGGCGAAGCGCCGCACCCCGAGACCGGCGCCCCGACGCCAAGGCAGGCGCTGATGCAGCGCTACACCCGCACCTTCATGCCGGCCCTGCTGGCCCGGGGCGGCCACCCCGCCCTCGCCGCACGCAAGGTCGCCGGCTACGTCGATGCCTGGAAGGTCGGCCCCGACCCCGGCTGGTCGATTATCGGCTACATGCGCTATCGCAGCCGCCGCGACATGATTGCCATGGCCACCCATCCGAAGTTCCAGAGCATCCATGACTTCAAGATCCTGGGCACGGCGGAGACCTTCTCGTTTCCGACCCGGCCGATCCTGATGTTGCTGATGCCGCCGCGCCTTTCTGTCGCCCTCGTGCTGCTTCTGGCCGCCGCCTTCCTGCAGATCGCCCTGCTCGTCACCTGACCCGGAGACCTCCAATGGACACCGTATCCCTGAGCGGCGCGCCCGGCTCCCCCTACAGCCGCAAGATGCTTGCCGCGCTTCGGTATCGGCGCATCCCCTACCGGCTGTTCTGGCCGGGTCGCGAGCCCGCCGGCTATCCGGTCCCGAAGGTGCGGCTGCTGCCGACCTTCTACCTGCCGGGCGAAGACGGCACCCTGACCGCGGTGACCGACTCGACCCCGCTCATCCGCCGCTTCGAACGGGAATACAGCGGACGCCTTCTGCGCCCGGCCAGCCCCGCCCTCGCCTTCCTCGACTCGCTGCTCGAGGACTATGGCGACGAATGGCTGACCAAGGCGATGTTCCACTATCGCTGGGCCTACAAGGCCGACATCGACCAGGCCTCCGGCGTCCTGCCGTCCTGGCGCGGGACCCTGGACGACGAGATGCTGGCGGCGATGGGCAAGGCCTTCTCCGACCGTCAGATCAGCCGCCTGCGGTATGTCGGGTCGAACCCGACGACCGGGCCGGTGATCGAGGCGAGCTACGTCCGTCTCCTCGAGGTGCTCGAAAATCACCTCAAGCAGCACGCCTTCCTGCTCGGCGGCCGGCCTGGCGCGGGGGACCTCGGCCTCTATGGTCAACTGACGCAGCTCGCCGCCTTTGACCCGACGCCGACGGCCCTCGCCGCGGCCAGGGCGCCGCGGGTCATGGCCTGGGTGCAGCTGGTCGAGGACCTTTGCGGGCTGGAACCGGCGGAAGCCGACTGGTTCGATCCCGCGAACCTGCCGGACACGCTGATCGCCATCCTCGCCGAGACCGGCCGGGTCTACGCGCCGCTTCTGGCGGCCAACGCCAGGGCGGTGATGGCCGGCGCCGAGAGCGTGGAAACGGAGATCGATGGCCAGCCCTGGAGCCAGCAGCCCTTCGCCTACCAGGCCAAGTGCCTGATGTGGCTGCGCGAGGAGTACGCCGCGCTCCCGGCCGGTGACCGGACAGCGGTGGATGCGGCTCTGGCCGGGACGGGGTGGGCGGCGCTGTTCACGACCTGACCGGGCGAGGCCGCCCCGAACCCGCCTTGCCTTCGCCGCAAGGCGCGGCGAAGGTGCGGCCAACCCTCCGTCAGTCCCATTGAGCTCATCACAGCATGCATCCCTACGTCCGGCCGGCCCTGATCGCCGTGACGGCCCTGTCCCTCGCCGCCTGCGCCGGCGTCTCGGACAAGCTGCCCAAATTCCCGTTCGGCAAGCCGCGCACCGATGCGCCGGCCTCGACCACGCCCGCGCCGAAAGGCCCGCAGGCGGTCAAGCTGGCCCCCGGGGTCTGGCCCCAGGCCGCCAGCGATGTTCCGGTCGACCCGAACGTGCGGTTCGGCGCCCTGCCCAACGGCATGCGCTATGCGATTGTCCGGAACGCCACGCCGCCCGGACAGGCCTCCCTGCGACTGCGGTTCGATGCCGGCTCGCTGATGGAGACGGACGCGCAGCAGGGTCTGGCGCACTTCCTCGAGCACATGGCCTTCAATGGCAGCAAGGGGATCCCCGAGGGCCAGATGATCAAGATGCTCGAGCGGCGGGGTCTGGCCTTCGGCGCCGACACCAATGCCTCGACCAATTTCGACGAGACCACCTACAAGCTGGACCTGCCGCAGACCGACGACGAGACCGTCGACCTGTCCCTGAAGGTGCTGCGCGAGACGGCCAGCGAGCTTCTGATCGCCGCCGACGCGGTCGACCGCGAGCGCGGCATCGTGCTGTCGGAGGAGCGGACCCGCGACGGTCCCGGCTGGCGCGTGTTCCAGGCGCGGATGGAGTTCATCCTGCGCGGCCAGCTGCCGCCCAAGCGCTACCCGATCGGCAAGGTCGAGGTGCTGCGCAATGCCCCGCGCGAGCAGCTGGTGAACTTCTACAACCGCTATTACCGGCCGGAGCGCGCCGTGCTGGTCGCGGTCGGCGACTTCGACGTCGACGCCATGGAGGCGAAGATCAGGGCGTCCTTCGGCAACTGGACCAACGCCACGCCCGATGGGCCCGCCCCGGATCTGGGGACGGTCGCAAGGCGGGGTCTGGAGACCCAGATCGCGATCGAGCCCGGGTCCTCGACGACCCTGCAGATTGGCTGGGTTTCCGCGCCGGACCTGCGGCCCGACACCGCCGGCAAGCGCCGACAGGACTGGATCCAGCAGCTGGCGTTCGCGGTGTTGAACCGCCGGCTTGAGTCCCTCGCCCGCGCCGCCGAACCGCCGTTCATCGCGGCCGGCGGCTTTTCCGGCAACCAGGTCGATGCGGCCAAGGTGACCACTATCGCCGTAACCGCCCGCCCTGGGGAATGGCAGGGGGCGCTCAAGGCCGCTGAACAGGAGCAGCGTCGTCTGGTCCAGTACGGCGTGCGCCAGGACGAACTCGACCGCGAGATCGAGGACTATCGCCAGTGGCTGAAGTCGCGCGTGGCCTCGGCCGCCACGCGTCGCACGCCCCAATTGGCCAACGAGATGGTCGACTCGGTTGGCGAGAACGAGGTGATGACCAGCCCGGCCCAGGACCTGGCGTTGTTCGAGGCCGCGGTGAAGGACCTGAAGGCGGAGACGGCATCCGACGCCGTTCGCACGGCCTTCGCCGGATCAGGCCCGCTGGTGTTCATCGCCTCGCCGACGCCCATCGAGGGCAACGAGCAGGCGGTCACCCAGGCCTGGAACGCCTCGCGCAAGCTGGCGGTGACGGCGCCGGAAGGGCCGCGTCAGGTGGTCTGGCCCTACGAGGACTTTGGCGCGCCCGGCAAGGTCGTCGAACAGACCGACGTCGTGGACCTCGACACCACCTTCGTGCGGTTCGAGAACGGCGTGCGACTGACCATCAAGCCGACGAAGTTCCGCGATGACCAGGTGCTGGTGAAAGTCCGGATCGGCGGCGGGCTGAACAGCCTGCCCGCTGACCAGCAGTCCCTGTCCTGGGCGAGCTCCGCTGTCATCGAGGGTGGCCTGGCCAGGATCGACTCCGAGGACATGGAGCGCGTGCTGGTGTCCAAGGTCTACGCCGCGCGGTTTGGCATCGAGGACGACGCCTTCAACCTGTCGGGCTCGACCCGGCCGGAGGATCTGCTCACCCAACTGCAGGTCCTGGCCGCCTTCGCCATCGAGCCGGGCTGGCGCCCGGAAGCGCTGCAGCGGATGCGGACCTACGCCGCGACGCTCAGCGACCAGTATGAAGCGACCGACAGTGGGGTGTTCAACCGCGACCTGTCGGGCCTTCTGCACGGCGGCGACCGCCGCTGGACCTGGCCCGGCAAGGCCGACATCGCCGCCGCCAGTCCCGAGGGCCTCAAGCGCAGCTTCGGCGACGACCTGACCGGCGGACCGGTCGAGGTGGTGATCGTCGGCGACATCACTGTCGAGAAGGCCATCGAGGCAGTCGAAACGACCTTCGGCGCCCTGCCCAAGCGGCCGGACGTGCCCGGCCCGGTGACCGGCAAGACCGGCTTCCCCACAGCGGGCGGCCAGCCCCTCGTGCTGACCCACAAGGGCCGGGACGACCAGGCGACCGCCTTCCTCGCCTGGCGCACGGACGACTTTTACAGCGACGTCCAGCGCGCCCGGAACTCGGCAGTCCTGACCGACATCATCGAGCTGCGGCTGATCGACGAACTGCGCGAGGCGCAGGGCGCGACCTATTCTCCGAGCGCCAACTGGAACGCCAGCGATACCTGGACGGGCTGGGGCTTCATCTCGACCCGGGTCGAGGTGCCGCCGGCGCTGGTGGACGGCTTCTTCCGCGACGTGCTGAAGATCGCCGCCGACCTTCAGGCCACGCCGCCGACGGCGGACGAACTGGACCGGGCCAAGAAGCCGCGCCTGGAACGTCTGGGGAAGGCGCGCGAGACCAACGAGTACTGGATCGAGGAACTGGGCGGTTCACAGACCGATCCGCGGCGGCTGATGGCCACACGGTCCCAGATGGCCGCCTATGAACGGGTCACCGCCGCCGACGTCCAGGCAGCCGCGCGGGCCTATCTGAACGCCGACCGGGCCTGGAAGCTCGTGATCCAGCCGGCCGGAAAATAGGACGACAGGCGTGCTTCCGGGGGAGCCATGAAGGTCTATCGCATCGGCGTCATCGGGCTCGGCCAGCGGATCGCGCATGTGCTGTCGGCGATGCAGGAGGTCGGCTGGAGCCTGAACGTGGCGGCGCACGTCGACCCCGCTCCGGTCGGCGCGCCGATCCTCGCCGAGGCCGGCATTGATCCGGGTGTCGCCTGTGCGAGCGTTGCCGCGCTGCTCGCGCGGGGACCCTACGACCTCGTGATGATCGGTTCTCCCAATCACCTGCATCTGGAGCACCTGAACGAGGCGCTGGATGCCGGATGGCCGGTCTTCGCCGAGAAGCCGATCGTGCGGACAGAGGCCGAAACCGGGAACCTGGCGCAGCGGCTGGCGCGGCCGGACACGCCGCCGCTCTACATCGGCCTTGTGATGCGCTCGATGTCGATCGTCCGGGAGGTCATCGCGCGGGTCGATTCCGGCCAGTTGGGCGAGATCATCTCGATCGACGCCACCGAGCACCTGCCGCCGGAGCATGGCGGCTATCTGGCCCGCAACTGGCGGCGGCGTCAGGAATGGGGCGGCTCCTACCTGCTCGACAAGGTCTGCCACGACTTCGATATCTTCGGCCGCATCGTCGGCGCGAGACCCGCGAAGGTCGCCAGCTTCGGCGGACGCCGGATCTTCACGCCGGAGCGGACCGACGTCCCCCGGATCTACGAGAACGGCGAGGCCGCCTACGCGCTGCGAGATGCAGGCTGGGCCGGCGCGAACGACAGCTTCCAGTCAGACATGGATGTCACCGACCACCAGACGGCGATGGTCGAATACGAAAACCAGGTGCGGCTGACCTTCCACGCCAACAGCCATGTCGCCCTGACCGAGAGGCGCTGGTACGTGGCCGGGACGAACGGCACGCTGATCGCCGATCTTGTGCGGAACCGGCTGATGGTCCGGCGGGCGCTGGACCGCGGCAGGCCGGAGCGGATCGACTATGGCGGCCGCACGGCCGACAGCCACAACGGCGCCGACCAGTCGATGGCCCGCGACCTGCTGGCCACGCTGGAGGCCGGCGCGGCCTTTCCGGTGACGCCGTGGGATTCGATGGAGGCCGGTCTGACGGTCATGGCCATCGACCGGGCGATGGCGGAGGGTGCCATGGTCGACTGCGCGCCGATGTGGGCCCGCTACGACGCGGCCAGGGGCGTGAGCAGCGCAGGCCCCAGCAGCTCCTGAAGCAGGGGCGACCCGGGCCAGGGGTGATGCCTGTACTGCCGGAAGCCCTCGGCCATCTCCACGCCGAAGTCCCGCCCGCGCCGCCGCGCCCATTTTTCCAGGGATGCCACCTGGTCGGGAACGCCGTGCTGACGCGCGACCCAGCGGATCTGGCTCTCATGTGCGGCCAGCATGGCGCGCTTGGTCTCGAACACCGACGCGATATCGGCGCCGAAGTCAGGCCTTACCGGAACGCCCTCGCGGTCGCGACCGCCGATCGGGTCCATGAAATAGAGGTGCGGAATCGAGTCCAGCGCCCGGGCTTCCCCGGTCCGGTAGTTGGGCACGGAGGCGGCGAAGCAGGCGTCGCGGACCAGCAGGCTCGTGGCCTCGTGGTCCGGGTGGTAGTCGGCTGGCGAGCTGGTGATGACGATGTCCGGCCTCGCCTGTCGGATCATCTCCGTGACCGTCCGCCGTGACGCGTCATCGCTGAAAACACCGAGATCGGGCAGGCCGCCACAGCGATAGCTCGCGCCGATCAGCGCCGCTGCCGCCGCGGCCTCAGCCTTGCGGATCCGGGCCGTATCCTCGGGTGAGGTCTCTGTCGAACCGCCCTCCCCGGCCGTCAGGGTCGCCAGGGTCACCATATGACCGGCGGCCGACAGCAAGGCCAGGGCGCCCGCGCCGAGCGTCTCGATGTCGTCCGGATGGGCGTGGATGGCCAGGATGACGGTCATGCGCGCTGCGCCTGGATGGCTAGTAGATCGTGCCGCCCACGCCGCCGTCGAGGCTCATGCTGTAGCTGGCGGACGAGGTCTCGCTATAGCTCTCCTCGCGATAGGCCGTGTACTTCTCGATGGTGACGATGGTCAGCACCTTCATGCCCGCGCCGAAGCGTCGCAGCAGGCTGCGCTCGTTGCAGTCGCGGGCCGGAGCCTGCGGCTTGCAGGCCACCGAGCCGCCATCAGCGCCGTTGCCGCGCGAGCGGTAGAGCGACTCGCCCTTGGCGCAGGTGATGGTCTGGCCGCCGTCGAACGAAATCCGCTCGACGTATTCGGCCACCGTGACCTGCATCCGCGTGCCGGCGATGCAGCGATAGAGTTCGCCGTCATAGGCATCATGGACGTCGCGGTCCGGGAACACCTGGCTGGCCGGATGCGGGACATCGCGGTCGTCGAGACAGAAGGCCTGGATCACCACCTTGCGCGTCTTGGTCCGGCTGGCCTCGTAGGCGACCTGACGGGTGCGGATGATGCCCTGGACGTCCAGGCCCTGGATCGCGCCCGTGGCCACGGGCGGCGAGTAGTAGCCGCCGCCTCCCCCGCCGCCGCCATAGGCGACCGCACCGGCGCCCGAGCCGGCGCCCGCGATCGAGACCGCAACGGCATTGGAGTTGACGATGATGTTGGTCCGGCCGCCGGGGGTGCAGCAGCCCGGCGGGCTCGGTGGCCGCGGCGGCGGGGCCGGTGGCGTGCAGCAGGGCGGCGGCGTGGGCGGGGTGCAACAGGGCGGCGGCGGCGCGCAGCACTGTGCGGCGGCATCCTCTCCGGGCAGGGCTGACGAGCCCAGCCAGAGCAGGATCCCGCCCATCAGGGCAAACAACAGATTCCGAGGCGCCATGGGACGAATCCCCTCCAAATTCCCTGTGCGCCCGCATGCAAGAAGCGCGCCGAAGCGCGCCCTTTCGTCCCGTTACGGGACACTGCGGACCTGGCCCGGACTTTCCCTGCAACCCCCGTGCGGCCGCAGAGGGCCGCGCGGTCGGGGGTCCAGACCATGGTCCATCCCAACACGGAACGATTGACGGAGTATTGGCAGGCGCGTCAGCAGGGCGGCGAAGCGCCCTGGCGCACCGACGTCGATCCGATGGATTTCCACGACCTTCTGCCCCAGGTGCTGATCGTCGGACGCGCGGCGGACGGGACCTACCCGTTCCGACTGGCCGGCGGGTTCGTTTCCGACCTGCACCGCAGCGATCTGCGCGGCCGCTGCCTGCTGGAACTGTGGCGCCCCGGCGACCGCTGGCAGCTGAAGTCCGCGCTGGAATTCGCCCGCGGACGGCCCGAGCCGCTTGTGGTCCATACCGATATTCTCGCTGACGGTGTCGCGCCGGTCAGCATGGAGGTGCTGCTGGCGCCGCTTCGGAGTCAGTCCGGCGCGGTCGATCGCTTTATCGGCCTGTACCAGCCCACGGGGATGATCGCCCGGCTGCTGGGCCGCCCCGCCCTCGCGCTGGCGGTCGGCGGAATCAGCCGGTCAGACGGCGCCGAAGCTGCGCCATCCCTGCGCCTTGCAGCCGTGGATGGCCGCCGGATCGCCTAGCAACCGGTGATCCGGGACCAAGCCGCTCAGGCCGACGCCGCGTCCAGCCTGGCGATATGGGCCGGGTCGAGCGACAAGCGGGCAGCACCCATCAATTCCTCGAGTTGCGCGAGGCTGGTTGCGCTGGCGATCGGGGCCGCAACAGCCGGACGGGCCATGACCCACGCCAGCGCGATCTGCGCCGGCGTGGCGCCCGTCTCGGCTGCGACGGCGTCGAGTACGGCCAGGACCTTCGGCCCCTTCTCGCCCTCGAGATGCTTCTTCATGCCGCCGCCGCGCGGGCTTTTGCCAAGATCGGCGAGCGAACGGTACTTGCCCGTCAGGAAACCGCTGGCCAGCCCGTAGTAGCTGATGATGCTGACGTTTTCGGCCAGGCAGAGCTGCTGGAGCGGGCCCTCGATCCCGCGGTCCATCAGGTTGTAGGCGGGTTGAAGTGTGTCGTAGCGCGGAAGACTGCCGGTCTTGCTGGCCGCCTCGGCCGACCCCAGCCGATCCGTCTCGAAGTTGGAGGCGCCGATGGCCCGAACCTTCCCGGCCGCAACCAGCCGTCCAAAGGCCTCCAGAGTTTCGTCCTGCGGCGTCTCCGGGTCATCGCGATGCGACTGGTAGAGGTCGATGTAGTCGGTCTGCAGCCTCTGCAGCGAGGCCTCGCAGGCGGCGACAATGTTCTTCGCCGACAGACCCGGCTGGACCGGCCACATGCCGACCTTCGTCGCGATGATCACGTCATCCCGCCTGCCGCGCGCCTTGAGCCAGGTCCCGATGACCTTCTCCGAGTCCCCGCCTGTATTGCCGGGAACCCAGGCCGAATAGACGTCCGCAGTGTCGATGGCGTTGAACCCGCCGGCGATGAAGGCGTCGAGGATGGCGTGCGACGTCGCCTCGTCCGCCGTCCAGCCAAAGACGTTGCCGCCCAGCATCAGCGGGGCGATCGACAGGCCGGACCGGCCAAGCGGGCGTTGTTCCATGGGTGTCTCCCGGGTCAGGCTGCCTTGACGGCCTCGCCATCATAGACCGGCGCGTCCTGCGGCGGCAGGGCGGCCTTGCCGAGGATCACGTCGCTGATCTTCTCGGCGATCATCATCGTCGGCGCATTGGTGTTGCCACCGATCAGCGTCGGCATCACCGAGGCGTCGACCACGCGCAGACCCTCGATCCCGATGACCTTGAGGTCCGCATCGACCACCGCCTGGGCGTCGCCGGCCGCACCCATCCGGCAGGTGCCGACCGGGTGGTAGATGGTTTCGGCGTTGGCGCGGATCCAGGCGTCGATCTCGTCGTCGGTCTGGACCGACTTGCCGGGCGAGTATTCCTCGCCGCGATAGGGATCGAGCGCTGGCTGGCTGGCAACCTGGCGGGCGATTTTTACGCCCTCGCGCACGGCGCGGCGGTCCTCTTCCGTCGCCAGATAGTTGGCGAAGATCGTCGGATCGTCATTGGGGTCGGCCGACCGCAGGCCGACCCTGCCGCGGCTCTCGGGCCGCAGCTGGCAGACGTGCAGGGTGAAGCCGTCCTTCGGCACGACCGTCTTGCCGTGGTTCTGCATGATCGCCAGGACGGTGTGGAACTGCAGGTCCGGGCGGTCGAGGTCGGGCCGCGACTTCAGGAAGGCTCCCGATTCGAGCATCTGCTGGCGGCCCGTGCCCTTCTTGAACAGCAGGTAGCTGAGGCCGGTGACCAGGGTCTTGAGGCCCTTGGTCCGCGAATAGGCGGTGATCGGCAGCGGGCATTCCCAGGAAATGCAGACGTCGAGGTGGTCCTGCAGGTTCTTGCCGACGCCCGGGAGCGCGTGCAGCACCTCGATGCCGTGCGGGGTCAGGTCCTCGGGATCGCCGATGCCCGACAATTGGAGGATTTGCGGCGATTGCACCGCCCCGGCGCAGACCAGCACCTCGGCGTTGGCGTTGGCGGTGACCGTCTGGCCGTCGACCAGATACTCGACTCCGGTGACGCGCTTGCCATCGAGGATCAGGCGGCTGGTGCGCGCGCCCGTGACACAGGTCAGGTTCGGGCGCTTGAGGGCCGGATAGAGATAGGCCTTGGACGAGCTCCAGCGTTCGCCGTCCTTGATCGTCAGCTGGTAGGGCCCCCAGCCCTCCTGCTGGAAGCCGTTGAAGTCCTTGGTCTTCATGTAGCCGGCCTGGGCGCCGGCCTCGATGGTAGAGGAATAGATCGGATTGGGCGTAGAGGCCTTGGAGACATGGAGCGGGCCGTCGCCGCCATGCCAGGCATCGCCGCCGCCCTCGAGGCTCTCAGAGCGTTTGAAGTAGGGCAGCACGTCGGCGTAGCCCCAGCCGGTCAGGCCCATCTGGCGCCACTGGTCGTAGTCACGGGCGTGGCCGCGGATGTAGACCATGCCGTTGATCGAGGATGAGCCGCCCCAGCCCTTGCCGCGTGGCCACCAGAGCTTGCGATTCTCCAGTTGGGGTTCGGCCTCGGTCCAGAATCCCCAGTTATATACACCCTTGTCTTTAATCAGACTGCCGACGCCGGCGGGCATCTTGACCAGGATCGAGTTGTCCTTCTGACCGGCTTCCAGCAGCAGGACCGTTTTGGTCCCGTCCTCGGTCAGGCGATTGGCGAGCACGCAGCCGGCCGAGCCGGCGCCGATGATGATGTAGTCGAAGCGGTCGGCCATGCGGCGTCTCCCCGGGGGCAGGTTATCGTTGTTCAGGGATTAGTGACGCCGGCGTCAGCTTTGGGCAACGGGAAAAGGGACATGCACGCGCGCGCACGTCCCTGTCTGCCGGGAGGGGACATGCACTGAAGCGCATGTCCCCGGTCCCCTGGGTTCACAGCCGGAAGGTCCGGCTGGTCGCCGCGCCGTTCATGAAGGCCAGGATCTCGCCGTTCTCGATGCGGAAGGTGTTGTTGGCCTGGTCCGTATCGTCGTTGCAGCGATTGCCGTCGATGTAGATGTCGGGGTCGTAGGTCACCGCCACCTCGACGTGGCCGCCGAACTCGAAGTCGTCGAAGGCGTTGCGGATCAGCGGCGTGGTGTACCGCAGCATTGTCGCGCCCGGGGCGGCGGCGCCCGTCAGGGGCCGGTCGCTGGAGTAGGTTCCGCCCGTGTTGCCGTTGACGGCCGTCAGGATGACGCCCTGCTGATTGGCGCCCGACCGCCAGGCGGAGCCGCCGGTATTGGCGATCGTGTAGCTGATCCGGACCTCGCCGCGACGCGCACCCTTGGTCAGGGTGACGCTGACGATCGACGGGTCGACGTCGCAGGTGAACACGGCCACGGGGGCCGGGCCTTCCGGGTACTTGAATACCGGGGTGATCGTCTTGGACGGGACGGGTCCGGCCATGGCGGTCGCCGCGATGGAAACGGTGGCGATGACGCTGGCGACTGAAACGATGGTCTTGAACATTGTAGCCTCCTGTTAGCCCCGCGAATGATTTCGCAGGACCGAGACTGCGCCGCCGTTTCTGAACCGGTTTGGAGAGTCATGGTTACCGAACGTTCATGTTCGGCGACCGGTGGTCGCCAGGCTCGATTTTCATCGCGGACGCTGCAGGCGATCCGGGACCCGGATTGGACTCCGACCGAACCGGGATCGCGGCTCTCCGGTTCGCTGCGGCCGGGATGACAGGCGTGGGGCGGCATGCGACGGTTTGGGATGTTCACCCGCCGCGCCGCGACCGTCGCCGCCCTCGCAACCCTGATTCCGGAGGTCGCTATGGGCGATGAACTCGAAAAGTACGGCCTGTTCGGCAAGATGGTCGCCGCGCCCGGGAGGCGGGACGAGCTGGTCCGCTATCTGCTCGAAGGCACGGGTGGGATGCCGGGATGCCTGATCTATGTCGTCGCCAATGACCCGGCCGACCCGGATGCGATCTGGATCACCGAAGTCTGGCGGACGAAGCAGGACCACGCCAATTCGCTGCAGCTGCCGGCGGTTCAGTCAGCGATCGCGAAGGCTCGCCCGATCATCGCCGGCTTCGGCGAGCGGTTCGAGACCATCCCCGTCGGCGGCGTCGGGCTGTAGCCCGCTTCTCCCCAACCGCGGAATTGGCTAGGGACGGGCCGGGGCCTGGTCCCCCGAGCATCCAAAGAGTGAACCCATGACCGGTCGCGCCGACGTCACTGAAGAGAATCGCCATATCGCCCGCACCGTGGCCGAGGTCTTCGGCGGCGCTCCGGTCGTCCACACCTGGTGGGATGATGAGAAGAAGAACAGCGTCGATATCCTGTCGTGCAAGGACTCGCCGGCGCCAGGCGTGACCGCCTATGCGACCGTGAACCTCTCCAACACGCCGCTGACCGACACTATCAACGACCTGCGGGTCGAACTGCTCGGGGCCTGCCGCAGTGATGTCGAGGATTTCCCGGGCGTGCTGTCGACCTGCGCCTTCAACATCATCGAAAACGATGCCGTCATCGCGCCGGGCGTGATCTTCCCCGATGTGCTGACCACCTACGCGCTGTCGACCACCCTCAAGCACATCGTCTTCGGGCCGCCGTTCTTCTGGGGCGAGTCTCCGGAGACGCTGCACCTGCCGAACCGGACGGTCGCCTGGCTGCTGGCCCTGCCGATCTCCGACGCCGAGCTGGAGTACCTGACGACCAATGGCATCTCATCGCTGATGGACATCATGGAAGTGAAACGGCCTGACGTGTACGACCTCAACCGCCCGTCGGTCGTCTGACAACCCGGCCGTGAAGCCGTTTGTCGCCAGCGAGGTCGCGCCCCATTCGGACATCGGGTTCATCCGCGCCTTCTGCGAGAGCCCGTCGCTGGT
>CAIOHT010000143.1 GCA_903858185.1 uncultured Caulobacterales bacterium | reverse complement strand
CTTCGGATTACAGGACCCAGCCGCCGTCCGTCGGCAGCGAGCCGCCGTTGATGATCGGCGGAGCGATCGTCTGGTTGCCGTTGACCTGCAGACGGAAGTCGAACCTGCCGTCGCCGTCGACGTCCACGGCGAGCGTGGTGACGTTCTGACCGGGCGCGTAGGTCAGGGTCGCCTGACCGGCCACCCGGGTGAACCCGGCGACGAACGTAAACGCCTGGTCGCCCGCCAGATTGACGTTTGCGTCGATGGCCGACAGGTCGATCCGGTCTCCCCGGGTGAAGTCCAGGTCGAGGATCGCGTCCCGCTCGGCAACCAGCGCCATCGTCGAGCGCCGGATATCGAGATCACTGAACACGAAGTGGTCCCCGCCCAGGCCGCCGGTCATCCGGTCAGCTCCAGCGCCGCCGATCAGGATATCGGCGCCGCCCCCGCCAACGAGGACATCAGCCCCGCCACCGCCGTCGAGGGTGTTGGCCCCGCCGTTCCCGGTGATGGTGTTGGCGCCTTCGTTGCCGCCGCCATCAATGTCGGCGCTACCGGTCAGGACCAGTTGCTCGACATTCTCGGAGAGGACATGGTCGACCGAGCTGTTGACCGTATCGAGGAGGCCCTGGTTGGCCAGTTCGATCACCACATCGCCAAGATCGTTGACGATGTAGACATCATTGCCGTCCCCGCCCGCCATGCTGTCGGCGCCAAGGCCGCCATCCAGCGAGTCCGCGCCGAGTCCGCCGCTCAGCAGATCGTCGCCATCCCCGCCCAGGAGGGTATCAACGCCGTCGCCACCAGACAGGTCGTCGATGCCGACACCACCGAGCAGGCGGTCGTTGCCCAGGCCTCCGATCAGGATGTCATTGTCCGCGCCACCTTCCAGGGTGTCGTTGTCCGCGCCGCCGTCCAGCGTATCGGCGCCCAGTCCGCCGAGCAGACTGTCGACGCCGGCAGCGCCGCGTATGATGTCGTCGCCGTCGCCGCCGTCGAGGAGGTCCGCGCCCTCGCCGCCGTCCATTTCATCGCCGCCGTTGTTGCCGAACAGGCGATCGTTGCCCAGGCCGCCGTCCAGGAAGTCCGCGCCCTCGCCACCATTGAGGATGTCAAAGTCCGCGTCGCCGAAGATCCGGTCGTCGCCGTCGCCGCCCGTGAGATTGTCTGCCCCGCCCCCGCCGTTGAGTTCGTCGGCGTCGGCGCCGCCATCCAGGATGTCGATACCATCGCCACCGTTGAGGGTGTCGAGGCCAAGCCCTCCGACCAGCCGGTCGTTGCCCAGGCCACCGGTCAGGATGTCGTTGTCCGCGCCGCCGTCGAGGGTGTCGTTGTCCGCACCCCCGTCGAGGGTGTCGGCGCCCGCGCCGCCAAGGAGGCTGTCGATGCCGGTCCCGCCCGCCAGGGTGTCATCGCCGTCGCCGCCATCAAGGGAATCGGCCCCGTCGCCGCCATCGAGATCGTCGATGCCGTCGTTGCCGAACAGGCGGTCATTGCCGAGGCCGCCGGCGAGGGTGTCGTCGCCCTCGCCGCCGTTGAGGGTGTCAGTGCCGGCGCCGCCGTCCATCGCATCGTTGCCGGCGCCGCCGTTGAGCAGGTCGCTGTCGGCGTCGCCGAAGATCGTATCGTCGCCGTCACCGCCGTTCAGTGTATCGCCGCCCGCACCGCCGCGGAGTTCGTCAGCGTCAGCGCCGCCATCCAGATTGTCGACGCCGTCGCCGCCATCGAGACTATCGAGACCAGCGCCGCCGATGAGTGTGTCGTTGTCCAGACCACCCGCGAGATTGTCGTCGCCCGCGCCACCGGCAAGGGTGTCGGCGCCCGCGCCGCCATCCTGGATGTCGTCGCCGTCCTCGCCGTCGAGGATGTCGTTACCGGCCCCTCCGCGCAGGGTGTCGTCGCCAAGACCGCCGAGCAGACGGTCGTTGCCATCCTCGCCGTTCAGCTCGTCCACCCCGGCGCCGCCGTTCAGGACGTCCAGGCCGAG
>CAIOHT010000142.1 GCA_903858185.1 uncultured Caulobacterales bacterium | reverse complement strand
CTTCTGTGAGGGGCCGCTCTGGCCGCAATTCCTTCCGGAGCCAGGAGATATGGCCGCAATCCATGACGCGCTGGACGAAACGCTGATCAGCTTCATCCGCCGCCAGAAGCTGTTCTTTGTCGCCACCGCGCCCCTGTCCGCCGAAGGCTCGGTCAACCTCTCGCCCAAGGGCTACGACAGCCTGGCGATCATCGATTGCCGGACGGTCGCCTATGTCGACCTCGGCGGCTCGGGCATCGAGACCCACGCCCATCTTCGCGAGAACGGCCGGATCACCCTGATGTTCTGTGCCTTCGAGGGGGCGGCCAACATTCTGCGGCTCTATGGCCGAGGCGAAACCTGCTCGTTCGACGAGCCCGGGTTCGCCGCGAAGATGGCGCTGTTCCCGACCTTCGAGCGCGCGCGCGGCGTCATCACCGTGCACATCGACCGGATCGCCGACAGCTGTGGCTGGGGCGTGCCCTTCTTCGACTACCGGGGCGAGCGCGACCAGCTCCGGCGTTGGGTAGACGCCCGGCCGGAAGCGGAATGGGCGGCGCGACGCTACGAATCCAACGCTCTCTCCATCGACGGCCTGCCCGGCCTTACGCCGGCCGCCGGCGCCGCCGCACGGCCTGAATCCACGGACCGCGAGCCCGGGGACTGATCGCCCGCCGCACGGCAAAGCCCGTCTTGGCCCCGTCACGAAACAGGGTCTATCCTCCGAGTCGCGTTCGGGGATGTTGGCGATCCCTGATGAGACGCGGGAAGCGAGGCAGGTCTTCAGGTCCGTCGCGTACACAGGCCCAGTCCGTCGTGGGGGAAGGATCCCATGACGATGCACAAGGCCCGGGTGCTCAAGGCGCCCCCATCGGGCTGGCCCGCCCTGGTGCTGAACGCCGACTACCGGCCGCTCAGCTACTATCCCCTGTCGCTGTGGCCCTGGCAGGAGGTCATCAAGGCCGTCTTCCTCGACCGGGTCGAGGTCATCTCCACCTACGACAAGATGGTCCACAGCCCCTCGTTCGAGATGCGGCTGCCCAGCGTGGTCTGCCTCAAGTCCTATGTGGCGCAGGACCGGCCGCCGGCCTTCACCCGCTTCAATCTGTTCCTGCGCGACAGTTTCAGCTGTCAGTACTGCAGCTCCGGATCCGACCTGACATTCGACCATGTCGTGCCGCGCTCGCGTGGCGGTCGCACGACCTGGGAAAACATCGTCACCGCCTGCGCGCGCTGTAACCTGACCAAGGGTGGCCGAACGCCGCGCGAGGCCAACATGCATCCTCACCGGCACCCGCGCCGCCCCTCGATGCATGAGCTGCAGGATCACGGCCGCCGCTTCCCGCCGGGCTTCCTGCACGAAAGCTGGCTCGACTTTCTCTACTGGGACATCGAGCTGGAGGCATAAAAAGGGCCGGGCGGAAACAAAACCGTCGCAGAAACGTTGGACGATCAGACCACTCACCCAAGGGGGCAGGGATGATGCGACTTTTCGACGTGATCAAGCTGCCGTTCGCGGTCGCCGGCGCCTTTGTCGGCGCTCTGGGCTTGCCGGGCTGCTGGGACGCCATCAAGGGTTGTCTTGCCGAGGCGCGCGCGCTGTCGCGCACCTGAGGTCGACATACGGTCTGTAAACCCTTGCGGCGTAAGGTTCTGGCATGACCAGTGCGCCCGTCCCCAAGTCTGTTGAACGTCGCCGCGCGGGGCGCAACCGCGCCCTGTTGGCGGGCAAGCTGGCCAATGAGGACGCCACCGCCACCATCGATTGCGTGATCCGCAACATCAGCGCTGACGGCGCGATGGTCGAGACCACAACCCCACACCTGTTCCCCAGCACGTTGCACCTGGTTCAGATCAAGGAAGGCGTCGCCTGGGATGCGACCGTGATCTGGCGGCGCGGCAATCGCGTCGGCCTGTCGCTCGGTGACCGCCACGACCTGCGTGAAACGACGCAGAAGCAGCTCCGCGCCTTGCGCGCGATCTGGAGCCAGATGGCGCTGCGCTGATCTCGCGTCGCGTTGCCGTCCCACCCCTTGCCGTCATCCCGGATCGCCCCTGGCGTCCGGAATGGCGGTTGCGAGGACAGTCTCAGGACACCGTATCGGGTTCCGCTGGATCATAGGCCGGCGCGGCGTCCGGTTCGCCCGGCAGGTCGGGCTGGATTCCGGGCGGCTCCGGATCATACGCCGGCGCTGGCGAGGGATCGGTCGGCAGCTCTGGATCGGTCATGCCCCACCAACCCGTGAGACTCGGCGCCGGTTCCTAGATCTTCTCGCTGATCTTGATCGCCGTCTTGCAGCCGGCCCTTATCAACGCTGCCAGCAGCGGATAGCCGGGCGCCTCGCGGGCGCCCTCGTCGCGGGCGATGTCGCGATGCGAAAGTTCCTCGTCGCGGAACACGGCCAGCTCGGCGGCCAGGTCAGGATTGCGTTCCTTCAGCTCGGCGATCTGGGCGGCGTAGTGGCCCTCGATGACCGTCTCGACCGCCTCGGTGCAGGCATGGGCGGCCTTGTCGCCGAGCAGGGCGGTGCCAGCGCCCAGCGCGAAGCCGGCCGCGCGCCACAGTGGCGCCAGCAGGGTCGGCCGCACCCGGTGTTCGTTCAGCAGGGCGTCGAAGCGCGCCAGATGGACTGCCTCGTGGCCCTCCATCTCGGCCAGCTGGCCTGAAACGCGCTCATGTCCGCGCGCCTTGCCCAGCACCGCCTGCTGGCCGCGATAGATATGCACCGCGCCGAGCTCGCCGGCGTGGTCGACGCGCAGGATCTCGACAAGGCGAGCTCGGCTGGCGCCGCGGCCGGGACGGGGCGGGACAGGGCGGTCAGTCACGGCGGAGCCTCGCGGACAGAAGGCTGAAGACCAGCAGCTTGAGGGAGATAAGCGCATTCCAGCCGGCCATCGACAGGCCCAGAAACACCCAGGCCGCCTCGTCACAGGCGGGCGGCTTGATTCGCTCGTCCTTGAAGATCGCGTCCAGGCTGGTGAGCTCCGGCAGGGCGCCGGAGGCGCAGGTCTTGGGACCGGGCCAGAACTTCCACTCCGCCCCGGCGTGATAAACGGCGACGCCGACGCCGACGAGGAACACCAGCGCCAGCAGCAGGCTGGCCAGCCGCCGGATACGGTCATCCTTGAGCACCAGCTGGCCGCCGACGGCGACGAGTCCGATCGTGAGGGCGACCCAGTAGACCTCCCGCGCCTTCAGGCAGAGCGTGCAGGGCGCCAGTTGGCCGAGGAACTCGAAGGTCTCGAAGGCATGGGCGATGGCCAGCATAAGCGCTGACGACACCGCCGCGACCAGCGGCCAGTTACGCAGGCAACGGTCGAGGAGCCGTTTAATCGCCTCGTTCAGTCTCATGGGGTCACCACGTTCAAGGCGACTATCCTCCAAACAACCGGCTGAATCCGTCCATGACCGACTGGCCGCCGACACGGTCGAACAGGCTTACCGCCCAGGTGGCGCCGAAGGCGAGCCCGAAGGCCACGACCCCGAGCGCAATGACCCAGCCCAGGGCGACGGCCTCGCCCAGAAGCACAAACACGCCGTCGCGCTGGATCAGTCCGGCCGCCATCAGGGCCAGGCCCAGCGAGGGAACGGAGTTGGTCATCGGCAGGATGATGGTCAGGGTGGCAAGGATCATCATCCCCGCCGCCAGCCGCTCACCCGCGCCCGACGCCAACAGTCGCAGGCGCGGCTTCGACAGGCGCTCAATCCAGCGCATGCGCTTGTCGGCAAAGTCAGCCATCCGGCCTAGCCATTCCGTCGAGATCTGGCGCCTGAGCCAGGCGTCGGGCAGCCACGGTTCGCGTCGGCCCACCAGCATCTGGCCGGCCAGCAGAATGATGGGAACGCCAACGATCTGCGGCACGCCGTACAGCGCCGGAACCAGGCAGGGAATGGCCAGGATCAGGATCATGATCCCGAACGCGCGTTCGTCCAGGCGGTCGAGGATTTCGCCGATCGAAGCACCGTCCGGACCTGCCTCACGCGCCATCGACGCGACAAGATTCACGAAGCTGCGATCCGGATCGTCGCGGTGGACATCAGGCTGGTTCATAGGCGCCTTTTACGAATAGCGCCTGTCCCGGTCGAGCCTTGTCATGGGACGAATGTAGTTTCGTGTGTTACTAGCTTCGCCGAGTCCCAGAGAATGACCAGACGCCGGAGTCCGTGATGAACGCCCAACCCAAGGCCGACCTGTTCGACAACCCGCTCGGCACCGACGGCTTCGAGTTCGTCGAATTCACCTCGCCCGAGCCCGAGCGCCTCAAGGCGCTGTTCGAGGTGATGGGCTTCACGGCCGTGTCGAAGCACCGCTCGAAGAACGTGCTCCGCTTCCGT
>CAIOHT010000141.1 GCA_903858185.1 uncultured Caulobacterales bacterium | reverse complement strand
TCGGCCAGGGTCGCGCGATGCGCCTGGGCCAGCGACGCGGCCCCGACCGCCTCGCCGAACACGGGGAAGATCTCCGCCAGAGGCCTGCCCAGCTCCCGCTCGACCTCGGCCTTCGCCTGCTCCAGCGGGAACGGCGGCAGGGCGTCCTTCAGCCGCGACAGGTCCGTGGCGAACACAGTTCCAAAGATGTCAGCGCGGGTCGACAGCACCTGGCCGAGCTTGATCGCCACGGGGCCAAGGCCCTCGAGCGACCGCGCCAGCCGCTCGCCGGGCCGGCCCTGCCGCGCCTGACGGCCGGCGAAAAGCCGCAGAAGTCGCGCGAATGCGCGCACCCCGCCCGGCAGCACCCCGTCAAGCTCACGCGGGATCAGGGCGTCGGCGCGAACCAGCGTCCAGCCGGCGGCCAGCAAGCGTGCGAAGGCGGCGAGGTCCATGGTCCTAGAGAACCCGCCCCGCATGCAGGGCCGCCACACCGCCGGTGAAGTTGGTGAAGTTGACCCGCGCGAAGCCGGCCTTCTCCATCATGCCGGCGAAGGTCTTCTGGTCCGGGAACCGGCGGATGCTCTCGACCAGATACTGGTAGGAGTCCCGGTCGCCGGCGACCCATTCGCCGATCTGCGGAATCGCCTTGAACGACCAGGCGTCATAGGCGGCGCGCAGCGCCATGCCGGTCGGCTTGCTGAACTCCAGGCAGACGAACCGCCCGCCGGGCTTCAGGACGCGCCGGGCTTCGTGCAGCGCCGCCTGGACATCGGTCACATTGCGGATGCCGAAGGCGATCGAATAGGCGTCCGCGCTGGCGTCCGCGAGCGGCAGCCGCTGCGCATCGCCCACGGCCCAGCAGATCTCCGGCGGGGCGCCTTTTTCCCGACCTGCGGCGATCATCTCGGCGTTGTAGTCGATGATGTGGATCGTCGCGTCGTCGCCGCCGCGCCGCTCCTGCGCGGCCCGGGCCAGTTTCGCATAGCGGCGGGCCATGTCGCCGGTGCCGCCGGCCACGTCGAGGATCACCTCGCCGGGCTGGGGATTGAGGCGGGCCGCCGTGGCGTCCTTCCAGATGCGATGAACCCCCGCGCTCATCAGGTCGTTCATCAGGTCGTAGCGGCTGGCGACGCGGTCAAAGACCCCGCGCACGAGGCCGGGCTTCTCGGTCGGGTCGACGTCGCGATAGCCGAAGGTGGCGCTGCTCTGGCTCATGCCCTGCTCCATAGACCCGGCGGCGCATGTCCGCTAGCCAAGGGTCACCATGCCCGAGCTTCCCGAAGTCGAAACCGTCCGTCGCGGTCTGGCCCCTGTGCTCGAAGGCGCGCGGCTGACCCGCGTGGAGCAGCGGCGGCCGGACCTGCGCTTTCCGTTCCCCGAAGGTTTCGTCCAGCGACTGACCGGCGCGACGATCACCCGCCTCGACCGAAGGGCCAAATACCTGCTCGGCCACCTCGACCGGGGCGATGTGCTGGTCATGCATCTGGGCATGAGCGGCCGGTTCGAGATCGAGGCGGCGGAGGGAACCGTCCGGCCCGGCGAGTTCGTCTACGCCAGTCCGCCCGACCCGAAGCACGCGCACGTCATGTTTGAGACCGAACGTGGTGGCCGGGTGACCTATTCCGACCCGCGTCGGTTCGGCTTCATGGGGCTGATCCCGACGGGCGAGATCACGACCCACCCCTGGTTCGCCGCGATGGGTCCCGAACCGCTCGGCCCCGATTTCACCCCCGCCCTGCTCGAAGCCGCCTTCGCCGGCCGCAAACAGAACGCCAAGGTTCTGCTGCTCGACCAGCGGATCGTCGCGGGCCTGGGCAACATCTATGTCTGCGAGGCCCTGCACCGGTCCGGCATCTCTCCGCTCAAACCGGCGGGGAAGATCCCGAGGAAGGCTCTGCCCGACCTCGTGACGGTGATCCGCGCGGTGCTGGAGGAGGCCATCGAGGCCGGCGGCTCGACCCTGCGCGACTTTTCCGCCGCCGACGGCGCGCTGGGCTATTTCCAGCATCGTTTCCAGGCCTACGGCCGCGAGGGCGAGCCCTGCCTGCGGCCCGGCTGCGGCGGAACCATCACGCGGATCGTCCAGGGCGGCCGTTCGACCTTTTATTGCCCCAGATGCCAGAGATAGATCGCGGACAGCCGGCGTGAGGCGCTCCATGAAACGATCCCTGCTTGCGGCGCTCGCAGCCCTGTCGCTGATCGCCGGCACAACACCCGCCGCCGCCGAACCGCCGGTCTGGACGGTGCGGGACGCGGACTCGACGATCATCCTGTTCGGCTCGGTGCATGTGCTGCCGGCGGGCCTCGACTGGCGGCCCGAGCGCCTGGACGCAGCGCTGGAGACGGCGGACGATCTCTGGTTCGAGGTTCCCGTCGATCAGGCCAGCGACACGGAGGCGGCCCAGGCGGCCGCCGCGCGCGGCTATCTGCCGGCGGGACAGACGCTGTCGTCGCTGCTGTCGCCGGCCGGCCGCGACCGTCTGGAACGGGTCAGCGGCAAGCTCGGCCTGTCCCCGGCCGGGATGGAGCGACTTGCGCCCTGGTATGCCGATATCAGTGTCGGGGTCGTCGCCCTGATGCGGCAGGGGGCAACGGTCACCACCGGCGTCGAGCGGACGCTCGCCGGCGCGGCGCCGCGGGCGCAAAGGCGGGCGTTCGAAACCCCGACGGGCCAGATCGCCTTTTTCGCCGACGCCCCCATCGCCGACCAGCTGGCCTCACTGGAAGACACCCTGCGACAGGTCGACGAGGACCCGTCCTACTACAACCGGCTGATCGATGCCTGGGCGACGGGCGACACCCGCGCGATCGAGACACTGGGCCTCACGCCGATGAAGCAGGTCTCGGTCTACCTCTACGACCAGCTGATCGTTCAGCGGAACCGGCGCTGGGCCGACGTCATCGCCGGCCGGATGGATGGCAGCGGGCGGACCGTCATCGTCGTCGGCGTGGGTCACCTGGTCGGGCCGGACAGCGTCCCGGCCCTGCTGCGGGCCCGCGGATATGCGGTCGAGGGACCATGACCAAAGAGGCTTGAGCGAACCTCGGGGCGAGGGCACAACCGGCTCATGACCTACCAGACCCTGATCATCGACACGCCTTCGCAGGGCGTGACCCTCATCCGGCTGAACCGGCCGGAAGCGCTCAACGCCCTCAACAGCCAGCTGCTCGGCGAGCTGGGCGAGGCGCTTGATGCGGCGACGGCCGACGACGCCGTCCGCTGCGTCGTCCTGACCGGCTCGGACCGGGCCTTCGCGGCCGGCGCCGACATCAAGGAGATGTCGGACAAGTCCTATGCCGAGATGATGAAGCTGGACTTCTTCACCGCCGCCGCCCGCAAGCTGGAGCAGTTCCGCAAGCCGGTGATCGCCGCCGTAAGCGGCTACGCCCTGGGCGGCGGTTGCGAGCTGGCGATGATGTGCGACTTCATCATCGCCTCGGAGACGGCGAAGTTCGGCCAGCCGGAGATCAATCTGGGCGTCGCGCCCGGCATCGGCGGCACCCAGCGCCTGACGCGCTTCGTCGGCAAGGCCAAGGCGATGGACATGATCCTGACCGCCCGGATGATGGACGCCGCCGAAGCCGAGCGCGCCGGACTGGTTTCGCGCGTCGTGCCGGTCGACAAGCTGCTCGAGACCGCCCTGGAGGCCGCCGCAAAGATCGCGGGGCACTCGCCGCTGGCCGTGATGATGAACAAGGAGCTGGTCGAGGCGGCGTACGAGACGACCCTGACCACCGGTGTGGCGCTCGAGCGTCGGCTGTTCCACAGCCTGTTCGCCTTCGAGGACCAGAAGGAAGGCATGGCCGCCTTCGTCGAGAAGCGGAAGCCCGACTTCAAGGGGCGTTAGGCGGTCCGGTCAGAAGCCCTGCCGCCGCTTCACTCGCCAGCCACTCGCCCAGGCGCAGAGCCCGGCGTTGCGCCCCGCCGCCGCCGCGCGTGACGGCGATCTGCACGGTCTGACCGCCGATCTGCGCCCGCCACCGGTTTTCCAGCCGCACATAGCCCAGCCGCTGCAGGCGATTGGCGATCAGGCTGTAGCGGGTGACCACGAGCGCCGAACGGGTCTGTTCGGCGCTCTCCAGCAGGGCCTGGGTCGAGGCCCGGGGCAGCATGACGGGCTCGACCGGCTCCCGCGCCTTCAGGGCGCGCGCCAGCGGGCCGGCGAGGTCGTGATCGCAGACAACGACCTGTCCTTCCGGCGGGTTCCCGCAACCGGCCAGTGCGAGAGTCGAGAGGAGGAAAACCCGTCGGTCCATGCGATGAGTCTACAACGCGCGTGCTGAAGCGCCAGACTCGCATTGACCGGGTGGGGGCCTTCCTGTATTTGCCCGCCCTTCGATTTATCCGGCGTGCGCGGCCTTTCGCGTCCGCCTGTCCGTTCTGAGGTTCTACAAGCTCATGGCCAATAATCCCGGCGCCAAGAAGGCGATCCGCAAGATCGAGCGCCGCACGGAAGTGAACAAGGCGCGTCGTTCGCGCGTGCGCACCTTCCTCCGCAAGTTCGATGAAGCCCTGGCCGCCGGCGACGCCGCCGCCGCCAAGGCCGCCTTCATTGTCGCGCAGTCCGAACTGATGCGCGCCGTGTCCAAGGGCGTGGTCCACAAGAACACCGGCTCGCGCAAGGTTTCGCGCCTGAACGCCCAGCTGAAGAAGCTGTCCACGGCCGCCTGACTTCGGGCTTGCCCGGAGCGGAGTCGCAGACACCGTTCGCCTGAAATTTCAGCACGTTGAACAACCGGCAGGCGCCTCTGCGCCGGCCGGTTTTTCACGTCTGCAGTTCGCTTATGCGGCGAATTTTCACACCGCTCTCAAGGGGCGTTAACGGATTCCCTTGCCGGGCGAGGGGCCTTCGTGAGTCAACAGAAATATCCGCGTCCGGACTCAAATTTCCGGTTTGACCCACCGATTTTGGGGCCGCTAGTGTGAGGCCTCAGACGCTTGGTCCTCTTCCTTTTTCGGGTATGAGATTGGCGGCGGCGGGTGACGTGCATCCGCCGGCTAAGAGTCTGTCTGCGTTGAGTATTCTGACTTCTCCACCGTGGGGGCGGAGGGGTGTCGCGGGTTCGGAAACGAAACGGAACGGGTGGGGCTGATGACTTCTTTGGGCGGGCTGACGATGCCGTCGCAAACACCTGCTGGCGCTGTCTGGATCAAGGCCTGTCTGGCCCTGCGTCGGGAGCTTGGCGAGGCTGCGTTCGGATCGTGGCTGGCCCAGGCCGCCCTGCGCGAGATCGCGGACGGCCGCATTGTGCTGGTCACCCCTACCGGGGTCGCTCGCGACTGGATCCGTCGCAACGCCTGGCGCCGTATCGGCGAGCTTTGGGCCGAGTATGATCCGCAAGGCCGCAGCCTGGACCTCAAGTCCCGCATGGAATTCGAGTCCGATACCGGCGGCCTGGATGTGATCGCCGAGGCGATCGAGGTTCTGGATCCTGTAGCGACCGACGCCCCCGTCATCGCCCCGACGCCCGGAACCCGTCCCGGCCGCGTGGCCGGTCTGCAGGAACGCTTCACCTTCGACAGCTTCGTGCCCGGACCGGCCAACGAGTTCGCCCACGCCGTCGCGCGGCGGGTGGCCAGCTGGGCCGACGGCCATTTCAATCCGGTCGTCTTCCACAGCGCCTACGGCTTCGGAAAGACCCACCTGCTCAACGCCATGGCCTGGGAGGCGATGCGCGCCGCCCCGGAAAAACGGGTCGTCTATCTGAGCGCCGAGCGCTTCCTGTCGACCTTCGTGCGCTCGGTGATGGATCGCTCCACCGCCCTGTTCAAGGAAGAGCTGCGCACGGCCGATCTCCTGTTGATCGACGACGTCCATTTCGTCGCCGGCAAGCAGTCGACCCAGGAAGAGCTGTTCCACACCCTGACCGCCCTGATGGAGGACGGCCGCCGGGTGGTCTTCTCGGCCGACCGGCCGCCGGCCCAGATCACGGAGATGGACGCACGCCTGCGCAGTCACCTGTCGGCCGGCCTGGTCTGCGGCATCGAGCCGGCTGACCGCACGCTGCGCATGGGCATTCTTGAGCGCAAACTCGTCGCGCTCGGCCGCCAGGGAGGCTTCAACGCCACCGCGCGACCCGAGGTGCTGCAGTTCCTCGCCGACCGTTTCACCGACAGCGTCCGGGAGCTGGAGGGCGCGCTGAACACCCTGGTGGCCCGCATGGGTGCCCAGGTTGGCGGGCTGTCGCTGGACGAGGCCCAGGCAATCCTGCGCCCGCACCTGCGTGGCGCTGAGAAGCGCATCACCATCGACGATATCCAGAAGGCGACGTCCGAGCACTTTGGCCTGCGCCAGGCGGACCTGGTCTCCGAGCGCCGCAACCGGTCGGTCGCCCGCCCGCGTCAGGCGGCCATGTGGCTGGCGAAGCAGTTGACGACGCGGTCACTCCCCGACATCGGCCGACGCTTCGGCGGCCGAGACCACACCACCGTCCTGCACGCCGTCCGCCGCATCGAGGCGCTCAAGGCCGATGATCCCCAGCTGTCGCGGGATCTGGAAGCGCTGACGCGGAAACTGCGGGGGTAGAAGGGGACATTTAGCCGGCGAAGCCGGTACGTGTCCCCCAATCGGTTCCGGGGTTAGGGGACACGTAACGGAGGTACATGTCCCCTCGCCTACGGCTTCACCCCGTACCGGTGGAAATAGTCGATCATCTTGCGCCAGCCGTCTTGGGCCGCTGCCGCGTCGTAGCTGGCGCGGTAGTCGGCGTGGAATCCGTGCTGGGCGTCCGGATAGACAATCAGGTCCGCACCGGTCTTCTCGAATTCGCGCAGCTTGCGGCGCATGGCTTCCACGTCGCTCAGCGGAATACCCTGGTCCTTGCCGCCGTAAAGCCCCAGCACCGGCGCCTTGAGGAAGCCGGCCAGCTCCAGCGGCCACTCCCGCTCGGGCTCGGACAGGAACTGCCCGGCCGCGGGGCGCGACAGGCGACCATACCAGGCCACGCCACAGCGGAAGGCCTGCATCCGCTGGCACGCCAGCCAGACCTGGGCCCCGCCCCAGCAGAACCCGGTGATGGCCATCTTCTTGCGGTTCACAAAAGCCTGGCGCGACAGCCAGCCGGTCGTCGCCTCCAGATCGCTCATCACCTGGGCGTCGGTCGCGGCGGCGACAATGTTGCGAATCCGGGTGAAATCGACCAGCGGCGCCGGGTCACCGTGGCGCACGAAGAAGTCGGTTGCGATCGCCACATAGCCGAGCTTGGCCAGCCGCCGGCAGGTGTCGCGAATGTACTCGTGGATACCGAAGACCTCGGACACCACCACGACAACCGGCCGCTTTCCGCGCGCGTCAGGACGGGCGATGTAGGCCGGGATATCGCGGTCGCCGGCCGGGATCATCACCGTTTCGGCGACCAGCCCGACAGAGTCGGTCTTGATCGGCTCGGCCTTCGCCGACACAGCAGCGGCGGCATAGCCGGCAAAGAACAACGCCGGCAGGGCGCGGCGCGACAGGTCGAAGTCGCGCGGTTCGGATCCCTCGGGACGGGTCAGCTTCAGCATGGCGGGGTTCCCTCGTAGGCCTTGTCACACCCTAACGCCGGACACCGCGCGCTGGGAAGCGTCTCAGGCGCGTCGGGCCCGCCGCAGCGTGATGTTGATCCGGCCGCCGCCCGGGACAAGGCGCGAAGAGCCGGTCAGAATGCGGTCGACGCCATGAAAAGCCAGTCGGGACGCGCCGGCCAGGAGACAGACGTCGCCGGAGGCCAGGCGGACCGATCGGGTAGGGTCAGTGCGCTCCAGCCCGCCGAGGCGGAAAACCGCCGTGTCGCCCAGTGACACCGACAGCACGGGGAACCGGAAGTCGGCCTCGTCCTGGTCGCGGTGCAGGCCCATCTTCGCGCCCGCGCGATAGAGATTGACGAGGCAGGCGTCGGCGGGGACGGCCGCATCCGCCAGGTCCGCCCAGAGGTCCAGCAGGACCTGGGGCATTGGCGGCCAGGGCCGACCGGTCAGGGGATGGCGGGCTTCATAGCGATAGCCGCGCGCGTCAGTCACCCAGCTGAGCGGGCCGAGGCCCGTGTTCTCCACGCCCATGGGCTTGCCACCCGGCGTCAGCTGACGATGAAACGGCGCCTCGACGGCGGCCGCCAGCACCGCCTCCACAAGGAAAGCCTGTGCCGCTGCGTCCAACCGGCCCGGGAGCAGGGTGAAACCTGACAAATCCTTCATGGTCGCGCGCCCATGCGCCAGTCTAGTCTCCCGGCCGGCTGGACGGGGAGAGCTTCCCTGATCAAACGCATCGGACTTGGACTGTTGCTGGCGGCGACCGCGTTGTTGGCCGGCTGTGGCGAAACACAGCCTGCGCGCAATGTCCTGCCCACCGACATCACACCGGTCCACTATGACATCACCGTGCGGCCCGACGCGGCGGCCCTGACCTTTACCGGCTCGGTCGACGCCGATGTCCAGGTCGTCCGGACGACGAACACCGTAACGCTCAACGCCGCCGACATAACATTCGGCAAGATCCGCCTGGACGGCGCCGACGCCACGCCGAAGGTTGCCTTCGACCGGGACGCCCAGACCGCCACCTTGACGTTCGACGCGCCCCTCCCGGCCGGCCGGCATCGCCTGGCTATCGACTACACGGGCAAGATCAACCAGCAGGCCTTCGGACTGTTCTCGGTCGACTACGACACGAGCCAGGGCAGCAAGCGTCTGCTGGCGACCCAGTTCGAAGCGCCGGACGCCCGCCGGTTCGCACCCATGTGGGACGAGCCGGCGCTCAAGGCGACCTTCAGGCTGACGGTCGAGGCGCCGACGGCCGACATGGTCGTCTCCAACACCCCCATCGAGTCCGTCGCGCCCCTTGCAGACGGATTCAGCCGCACCACCTTCGCGGCCACGCCGAAGATGAGTTCCTACCTGCTGTTCCTCGCGGTCGGCGATTTCGAGCGGATCAGCCGGAAGGTCGGCGCGGTGGATGTCGGGGTCGTGGTCAAGCGCGGGTCGACCGGTCAGGCCGGCTATGCCCTGGATGCCGCTGCGCAGCTTCTGCCCTGGTTCAACGACTACTTCGGCACGCCCTACCCCCTGCCCAAGCTGGACATGGTCGCCCTGCCCGGCGGGGCGGCGGCCTTCTCGGCGATGGAGAACTGGGGGGCCATCCTCTATTTCGAGAAGGCCGTGCTGGTCGATGACCGGATCTCGAGCCAGGCGGATCGCCAGGGGGCCTTCAGCACCATCGCCCATGAAATGGCCCACCAGTGGTTCGGCGATCTGGTCACCATGGACTGGTGGGACGACCTCTGGCTGAACGAGGGCTTCGCCTCCTGGATGGCGACCAAGGCGCTGAAGGTCTTCCACCCGGAATGGGACGCGGGCCTTCAGGCCATGGCCGGCCGCGACGGGGCGATGAACCTGGACGCCCGCGCGGCCACCCACCCGGTGGTCCAGCCCGTGGTCGACGCCCGGGACGCCGCCTTCGACACCATCAGCTACCAGAAGGGCCAGGCGGTCATAAACATGGTCGAGGCCTGGATCGGCCCGGACGCCTTCCGCACCGCGCTGCGCGCCTACATGAAGAAGCACGCCTACGGGAACACGGTCAGCGACGATCTGTGGAGCGCTGTGGAGGCGGCCTCCGGCCAGCCGATCCGCCACATCGCCGCGGACTTCACCGGTCAGCCAGGCGTGCCCCTGATCAAGGTCACGACGCTGGGTTCGGCCTGGCGGCTGTCGCAGCGCCGCTTCGGCGTCGACGCCCCCTCCCGCGAGCCGCTGAGCTGGACGACGCCGGTCGCGGTGAGCTGGCCCGGGCAGAAGCGCGACTGGCGCGATGTGGTCTCGATGGGCCAGTCCGTCCGCCTCAAGGGCCCCGACGGCGCGCCGCTGCTGGTGAACTTCGGGCAGGCCGGTTACTTCCGCACGGCCTATGACGCCAAGGCTTTCAGCCGGCTGCAGGCGATCTTCGGAGCGCTCGCGCCGGCCGACCAGCTCGGCCTGCTCTACGACTACTGGGCGTTCGGCCAGCAGGGGACCGAGCCGGTGTCGCGCTGGCTGGACCTTGCGGCCAGCCTGCCGGCCGACGCCAATCCGGTGGTCTGGATGCAGGTGGTCGACGCGCTCGGCCAGATCGATCGCCTGTATGACGGCGACAGGGGTCAGGCGGCGTTCCGCACGCGCGGCCGGGCGATGCTGGCCCCGGTCTGGAGTCGCATCGGCTGGACCCCGGTCGACGGCGAACCGGCCACGGCAGTCCTTCTTCGGGCAAAGCTGGTCGAGACGCTGGGTCGCCTCGATGACCCGGCCGTGGTCGCCGAGGCGCGCGCGAGGTTCGACCGCATGGCGTCCGACCCATCCGCCTTGCCGGCCGCGGTGCGTGAGCCGGCGCTGACGGTTGTAGCGATGCACGCCGACGCCGCGACCTGGGAGCAGCTTCACCGGATGGCGCTTGCCTCGACGAACGCTCTCGAGAAACAGCAGCTCTATGGCCTGCTGGGCGAGACGCGCGACAGGGCCCTCGCACAACGGACGCTCGTCCTGGCCCTCAGCGCCGAACCCCCGACCACCCTGCGCCAGAACATCCTGCGCGGCCCGTCGGCCAATTTCCCGGCGATGACCTGGGCCTATCTCAAAGCCAACAAGACACGCGCCGACGCACTGTTCGCACCGGGCTCGCTGGTCGGCACGCTGCAACGGATCACTGGCGGCTGGGCCGACGAGACCATCGCGAACGAAGCCCTGGCCATGGCCAGGGCCGAAGGCGAGGTTCCCCAGCGGCTCAAGGCGTCGCTGTCAGCGGCCGTCTACCGGGCGAAGGTCCGTCGTGACCGTCTGGGCGACATCGGAACCTGGGTTTCACAGGCGCCCTGACGCGCGCGGAAAGGCTACGGGCGGGAAGCCATCCGGCTCACCCGCCCGCGGAATCCGGGGATTCCGGCCGCCTGATCAGTCTTCAGTGTAGCGGTAGGACGAGATCTTGCAGACATCGACGCGCTGGCGGACCAGCGAGTCGCCGTCGTCGAACACGGCCTTGAAGTCATAGAGGCAGTAACCCGAACCATCGTCGATATTGACCGTGACCGACTGGCCGGGCTGCAGCACATCCTCGCCGAGAATGTCTTCCTCCCAGCCCGAGGCGTTCACATTGGACGCGTAGAAGCGCACGATGATGTGGCGCGTCTCGTTGATGATGCGAACGCGGCGGTCCTCGGCCGAGGCCATGCCGGGCGTGAGCGCCGTGGTCGCCACCATGATGGCCAGCGCCAGTCCGGCCTTGAGCTTTGCAGACAAGGTAACCATTGATCCCTCCAGGATACTGTATCCCTCAAACGACCGGAGTAGGGTCACGCGCGCCCCTCCACGCCATGCCCTAAATGGGGGGTGGCCGCCTGATGGCGTGAAAGCCCCAAACTTGATGGGGGTTTTGCTCTTGCAGCAGGCGCCCTGCTTCCCATATGGCGGTCTGACAAACAGCTTTCCCGGAACGGAAAGCTTCCCCAATTCAGTCCAGAGGATCCAACCGGGGACGGAAGAGAAAAACCGGGGCGCTTCATGCGAGGCCCTTGTCACCGCCGTCCGCCAGTCAGGGAGCTAGAGAGACCTCAAATGAGCAAGATTATCGGTATCGACCTGGGAACGACCAATTCCTGCGTGGCCATCATGGACGGCAAGGCGCCCAAGGTGCTGGAGAACGCCGAGGGCGCCCGCACCACCCCGTCCGTCGTCGCCTTCCTCGAGGATGGTGAAAAGCTGGTCGGCCAGCCGGCCAAGCGCCAGGCGGTCACCAACCCGACCAACACCCTGTTCGCCATCAAGCGCCTGATCGGCCGCTCCTACAGCGATCCGGTGGTCGACAAGGACAAGGGCATGGTGCCCTACGACATCGTCAAGGGTCAGACCGGCGACGCCTGGGTTCGCGCCGTGGGCAAGGACTACAGCCCGCAGGAAGTCTCGGCCTTCATCCTGATGAAGCTCAAGGAAGACGCCGAGCGTCACCTGGGCGAGAAGGTCACCAAGGCGGTCATCACCGTTCCGGCCTATTTCAACGACGCCCAGCGTCAGGCGACCAAGGACGCCGGCCGCATCGCCGGCCTGGAAGTCCTGCGCATCATCAACGAGCCGACCGCGGCGGCCCTGGCCTATGGCCTGGACAAGAACGACGGCAAGAAGATCGCGGTCTATGACCTCGGCGGCGGCACCTTCGACGTCTCGATCCTCGAGATCGGCGACGGCGTCTTCGAGGTGAAGGCGACCAACGGCGACACCTTCCTCGGCGGTGAGGACTTCGACCTGCGGATCGTCGATTTCCTCGCTGACGAGTTCAAGAAGGAAACCAGCACCGACCTGCGCAAGGACAAGCTGGCCCTGCAGCGCCTGAAGGAAGAGGCCGAAAAGGCCAAGAAGGAGCTTTCGACGACCACGCAGTACGAGGTCAACCTGCCGTTCATCAGCATGAACGCCTCTGGCCCGCTGCACCTGAACATCAAGCTGTCGCGCGCCAAGCTGGAAGCCCTGGTCGAGGACCTGATCAACAAGACGATCGGCCCGTGCGAGCAGGCGCTCAAGGACGCCGGCATCAAGAAGGGCGACATCGACGAGGTGATCCTGGTCGGCGGCATGACCCGCATGCCCAAGGTCGTCGAGGCGGTGAAGGCCTTCTTCGGCCGTGAGCCGCACCAGGGCGTGAACCCGGACGAGGTCGTGGCGCTGGGCGCCGCGGTCCAGGCCGGCGTGCTGCAGGGCGACGTCAAGGACGTGCTGCTGCTGGACGTCACCCCGCTGACGCTGGGCATCGAGACGCTGGGCGGCGTGTTCACCCCGCTGATCGAGCGCAACACGACGATCCCGACCAAGAAGAGCCAGACCTTCTCGACTGCCGACGACAACCAGTCGGCCGTGACGATCCGGGTCTTCCAGGGCGAGCGTCCGATGGCGCACGACAACAAGATGCTGGGCCAGTTTGACCTGGTCGGCATTCCGCCGGCGCCGCGCGGCATTCCGCAGGTCGAGGTCATCTTCGACATCGACGCCAACGGCATCGTGCACGTCACGGCCAAGGACAAGGCGACCAACAAGGAACAGTCGATCCGCATCCAGGCCAACGGCGGCCTTTCGGACGCGGACATCGAGAAGATGGTCCGGGAAGCCGAGTCCAACCGCGCCGAGGACGAGAAGCGCAAGGCCGGCGTCGAGGCCCGCAACCAGGCCGACGCGGTGATCCACTCCACCGAAAAGGCCATGGCCGAGCACGGCGACAAGGTCTCCTCCGAAGAGAAGACCGCCATCGAGACGGCCATCACCGACCTCAAGGCGGTGCTGGAGGGCGGCGACTCCGACGAGATCGCGGTCAAGACCAAGGCGCTGATCGACGCCTCGATGAAGCTCGGCGAGGCCATGTACAAGGCCCAGCAGGGCGACGCCGGCGGTGACGCGGGCGACCAGCCCTCGGACGATGGCGTCGTCGACGCCGAGTTCGAGGAAGTCGACGGCGACGACAAGAAGTCGGCGTGAATCCGATAGCCCGCCCGGTGTGTCTGGCGACAGACTTGCAGTCGGGCGGGCGATCTCCCACCTCAGGGATTGCTCGGTTTTTCGGTGATGCCGGCTGATGCGTGATTATTACGAAGTTCTGGGCGTCCAGCGCGGAGCCGACGAGGCTGCGTTGAAGAGCGCTTTCCGCAAGCAGGCGATGGAGCATCACCCCGACCGCAATGGCGGGTGTGAGGACTCCGAGGCCCGCTTCAAGGAAATCAACGAGGCCTACTCAGTCCTCTCGGACCCGCAGAAGCGCGCGGCCTATGACCGCTTCGGTCACGCCGGCGTCAACGGCGCGGGCGGCGGTGGCGGTCAGCAGGGCTTCGGCGACGTCCACGACATCTTCAACGAGGTGTTCGGCGACGCGTTCGGCGAGATGTTCGGCGGCGGCCGCCGGCGCCAGAACAACGGCCCGGCCCGCGGCGCGGACCTGCGCTACGACCTGGAGATCACCCTTGAGCAGGCCTTCGCCGGCTCGGAAGTCGAGATCACGGTTCCGGCCTCGATCACCTGCGAGAGTTGCGAAGGGTCGGGCGCCAAGCCCGGCACCAACCCCACCGTCTGCGGCAGCTGCGGCGGCGCGGGCCGGGTGCGCGCCACCCAGGGCTTCTTCGCTATCGAGCGCACCTGCCCCCGCTGCGGCGGCTCGGGCAAGCTGGTGCTCGACCCCTGCAAGAGCTGCAACGGCCATGGCCAGGTGCGCCGCCAGCGCACCCTGCAGGTCCGCATCCCTGCGGGCGTCGACGACGGCGCCCGCATCCGCCTCGCCGGTGAAGGCGACGCGGGCCAGCGAGGCGGTCCGCGCGGCGACCTCTACATCTTCCTGTCGGTCGCCCCGCACGACCTGTTCGAGCGCGACGGCCTGGATCTGCTCTGCACGGTACCGGTACCGATGTGCACCGCCGCCCTCGGCGGCGAGATCGAGGCGCCCTGCCTGACCGGCGGCGAGGACTGCGACGGCGAGTCCCGGATTCCGGTCAAGGTTCCGGAAGGCACCCAGACGGGTCGCACGGTCCGGCTGAAGGGGCGCGGCATGCCGTCCCTGCGCGGCCGTGAGCGCGGCGATCTGCTGGTCGAGATGTTCGTCGAGACCCCGACGCAGCTCAGCGCCCGCCAGAAGGAGCTGATGCGCGAACTGGCCGAACTTTGCGGCGAGCAGCAGCATCCCCAGGCGAGCGGCTTCCTGGGCAAGGCCAGCAAGTTCTGGGACGGCGTGACCGGCAAGGCCTGACGGTCGCCTGCGCGCGAAAGTCTTAACGCCCCCCGCGAACCCCGCTAGGGTCGCCGGCGATGAACGCCCCGCTTCCTCCCGGCCAGACCGCGCCAGACGCCACCGGCGCGACGCCCGTGATGCAGCAGTATTTCGACGCCAAGTCGCGCCAGCCGGACGCGCTGGTGTTTTTCCGCATGGGCGACTTCTACGAGCTGTTCTTTGACGACGCGATCCGCGCCGCCGCAGCCCTCGGCATCGCCCAGACCTTCCGCGGCACACATAATGGCCAGCCGATCCCCATGGCCGGGGTCCCGGTGCATGCCGCCGAGGCCTACCTCGCCAAGCTGATCCGGGCCGGCTTCAAGGTCGCCGTCTGCGAGCAGATGGAGAATCCGGCCGAGGCGAAGAAGCGCGGCTCCAAGGCCATCGTTCATCGCGACGTGGTGCGC
>CAIOHT010000140.1 GCA_903858185.1 uncultured Caulobacterales bacterium | reverse complement strand
TTTCGACAACCGGTTGGGCAAAGCCCATACGAGCCATGCCCGTAGCCACAGTCCGGCGCAGATCATGAACCCGCCAGTCAGCGAAGGCCTTCACATCCTCCGCATCACCTCCAGCGGCGGCCGCGGCCTCACGACGGAGATCCAGGACAATCTGGTTCAGTTCATCTCGGGATTTCGAGAACCCGGAGAACGATGCCAGTTGGCGCGGGCCTTCGTCGCCTTGACCGTTCGTGCCGAACCGCCGCGCGCCTGTCGCGAACACATAGTCAGGCTCACCATCAAACCGAGGGAGGTCCTTCAGAAGGGCTATGACCGCATCGGACAACGGCACGTCATGCGTTCGTCCGTTCTTGACGCGGTGAGATGGCAGTCGCCAGACCCGGTCCGCGAGATCGAGTTCGCTCCAGAGCATGTTGGTGACTTCGCCCCGGCGCTGACCGGTCAGGATCAAGGTCTGGATCAGGGAGCCGTAGGGATAGCCTTGCCGCTCCGCGCCCCTCCAGACCCACGCCAGTTCTTCGTCGGTCAGGACGCGATCACGCGCGATAACGTTCGTCGGCTTCTTCACGGTCGAACACGGCGACTGTTCGAGGTAGCCACGCTCGACGCACCAATTGAAGAACTTGCGGATCGCCGCCAGTACGCCGTTGGCCGACACGGGCGCGCCCTTGGCCACGACCTCGTCAAGAAGTGGCACGATATCCTTGCGCCGAATTTCAGCCAGCGGGCGACGCTTCCACTTCGGCATGACCCACCTGGCCACCAACCGCTCTGTTTCAGCCGCAGTGGTGGCGCGCGTCTTGGTCCGGGCGTGCAGGATCACGAAAAGATCGAAGGCCTCCCCGAAGGTCTTCGGCGCGTCCGTGATAGCGCCCCTCTTCTCGGCGGCAGGGTCCTCCCCTCGCGACACCCGCCGCTGCAGGGCCGCCGCCTGCTCTCGCGCCTGGCCAAGGGTGATGGGGTCCCCAGCAGCGGGTGCGCCTGTCGGCTCCGTTTCGCCGGCCTCAAGCACCCTGACCCGCCCAAGCGTGTACTTGGCGGTCCTGCCTGCAGCCCGGTAGCGGAAGACCCACGTCCGGCGCGCTGAAGCGTGGACAACGAGGTAGAGGCCCGTGCCGCCGTCGGGAATCTCCCGCCTCCCGGCCGCTGGAACTTTGACCTTTAGAACGATGTTATTTGTCAGTCTTGATCGCATGAAAATTCGGGGTAACAAATGGGGTAACAGCATGGGCGAAATCGCCACCCCAATTGCTATAGTCGATTGACCCCGATCGGCGCAAGTTTTCCCCTAAAGTACAACAGCTTGACCATGGAATAGTGATCCATGATGTCCAACAGTTTCCCAGTACTCTTAGCGACTACGAATCTGAGGGTCGGACGTTCGAATCGTTCCGGGCGCGCCATTTTTCCTGACACTGCCAATGCGACGCCGGTCCCTGGTGACAGACGGGGCTCAAAGGCGCGGGCGGCTGTCGCCGCGCCAGACGCATGCCGGGCTCAGAAGGTCAGGCGGGCTTCGGCGGCGAGGCGGTAGTCGCCGCTGCCGGTCAGATCCGCGCCGCCGCGCAGGCGGGTGGACCAGGTTTTGCCGTTCCCGAGCGTATAGCTGCCCTCGATGCGGACCGGGCGCCCGGTGATGTCAGCGAGCGCGGCCTGACGGTGGACAACTTCGGTGTCCAGGCCGTCCGCGGTGGGCGCGAGGTAGTCAAGGTCAAGGCGACCGGAAACGGCCTGCGGCGTGGCGCGCAGCGCGAGGGCCAGGCTGTCCTGGAGCGCGGCCTTGCCCAGGCCGGATCGGGTTATCCGGGCGCCGATCTCACCCGAGACCAGGATACTGTCCGAAAAGCCGATCGGGCCGCGCGTCTCCGGGGAACGGATCGCGGTGGTCTCGGCGGCGCCATAGAGCTCCCAGGCGCCAAAGGTACGACTGGCCGCCAGGCCCAGGCTGTTGAGCAGGACCGGCGCATCGAAACTGGAGAGATCCGACGCGAGATCATAGAATCCATGGCGCTGGACCATGCTCGTCAGGCTGACGCCGACGACCGTCCGGCTGTCCGGACGAACCCAGTAACCGGCGCCGACCGCGGACTGCCGCAGCGGAGACCTGTCCATCTCCACGCGCGCATCGAAGTCCGCAGCGTCCGGCCGGACGACCAGCCGGGAGCCCCCGCCCTCGCCAAGGCCGGGGCTGCCACTGAGCGAGGTCGCGCCGAACACGACGAGCCGGCCGCCGCCGTTCATGGGCAGACTGACGCCGGTCAGGGCCGATCGACCCAGAAGATCAGACGAAGCGAAGAAACTCAGGGGTCTCAGGCCGGGGTCGGAGGCAAAGTCGGCCCGGGTCTCGGTTGCGCCGGTGAGACGGAAGGAGAGGACTGCAGCGCCAAGGGGCGCATCCATGCCGGCGCGCAGGGTCCGGTCCATCACAAACCGCCCGGTGCCGGCCGCGGCCCGCGGGCCGAATCCGACCCAGGCGACCGGGGCCGAGGGACCGGCGAAAAAGCTCGGGGCCCAGCCGCCCTGGCCACCCATGTCGATGGCCGAAGCCCCGCCCACGCCCGAGTCCCGCGCGGCTGCCCGCACCGCGAAGTTGCTGACCTCGCCCAGGGCGTAGTCGCGGCCGTAGGCGTCAAATGCCGTTACCCCGGCGAGCCAGACCGGGGCCTTGCCCATCACAGGCGAGACCGTCATGGACGCGCCGGACACAATGACTTTCTCGCCGGTCGGCGCGAGGATGGCCGTGGTCCCGGCATTCTGGAACGCCTTCTGGACGTTCAGCAGCCCCCGGCCGTAGACGGGGTCAACACCCTTCACCCCGAGGTCCGTGGCGGAGTTCAACAGGATGTCGGCAACCGAGGCGGGTTTGGACTTCAACGTCGGCCAGCGCCCTTCCAGCAGCGCCGCCGCGCCCGCGACGATCGGGGTCGCCATGCTGGTTCCGGACATGTAGCCGTACGTATTGCCGGGCAAGGTCGCGTAGATCATCTCGCCGGGGGCGACGATGAAGCGGTACTTCCACTTCATGCTTTCCGAGCAGGCGGTGGCGCCGCTCGCCAGCAGGCAGCCCTCTCCGGGGCGGTTGGAAAAGGTCGAGATCGTGCCCGTCAGGTTCACGCTGCCAACCAGCAGCAACCGGGCAAGCGCCGTCGTTGCGGTCGCGGCGGCCACCGGGATCGCTTCATTGCCGAGTGTGGCTCCGTCGTTGCCGGCCGCCTTGACGAAGAGCGTGCCTGAGAGCGGGGCGCTGGCCATCGTCGTGACTTCGGACGCGCTGAAGCATAGCGCCTTGCGCGCGCAGCCGAAGCTCATGCTGGCGATACTGGCCTTGCGATTGGCCGCATCGATCCAGGCGGAGGTCAGGCCGCCGCCGCCGGCGACATAGCCTCTGCTGTCGAACACGGCGTAGTTGATGATCGTGGCGCCCGTGGCCTCGCCATATCGGCCGCCGGCGATCGTTCCGGCCGTGTGCGAGCCGTGAGGGTCGTAGGTCGTATAGACGCCCGTGCTCAGGAGAAGATTGCTGCACCGGCCAGCAAGGTCGGTAGCCCGGCAATCGGCGCGGCCGTCGTAGAGGCCGACAATGACACCGGCGCCGCCCTTGGCGCTGGCGACGATGGTCGGCGTCAACTTGATCAGCGCCCATTCAGCAGCGTTGGGATTTGTCGCCGGAAACGCCGTCTGCCCCATGGCCGCGACCGGAACCGCCAGACCCGCCGAGAACACTGCCGCAACAAAAAATCCGCGCCTCACCGAAATCCCTCCCTGTCGAACAGGTGAGGGATTTACAGGGTCATGGTTTTAGGGCCGTTTTCGATAACAGTTAAGCCAACATTTATTTGAGTTGTTTCAAATCAAGATATCGAGGCTCTATCAGATTTGAGCTTTAGATCGACAATGCGAAATCAAACACAAATCGTATCGACAAGTATCAAGCTCGCATCGGCCGCGCGCTTTCCCGGGAAAGCCTGCGGCGGCTGCTGATAAGCTAGAACCCCCGCGCGGCCAGCCAGTCGCCCACGGCCTTCACCGCCACCGGCAGCAGGTCGTAGCGTTCGATGTAGTAGTGGTCGGCGTCCTTGACCTCGACGAAGGTCTTGTCGGGCGACGCCAGGGCTTCAAAGAGCCGCGCCGCGTGGCTGGGCGTGCAGGCGAGGTCGGCGGTGTTGCTGATCACCAGGGTCGGACAGGTGACGTTGGCGGCGTTCTTCAGGCCATGGGCGCGGCTCTCCTCATAGCTCCACTGCGACAGCCAGGAGCGCAGGGTGGTGAAGCGGCCGAGGCCCACGGGCCCGTCGTTCACGATGCGAGGGTCGCCGAGGTAGCAGGTGTGGGGGCGGCGGTCGGACGGGTCCTGGGTCGGGTCGGTCCAGCGCACGTCGCTCATCGTGCCGTAGACGACGAACGGTCGTTCCATGTCCGGGTCGGTCTTCTTCAGCTCCGCCAGGGTCGCCTTCGCCCGGGCGGTGATGCGGCGATTGCGGGCGATCTGGGCCTCGCGGAAGCGGGCGACGAAGGCGGCGCTGTACGGCGGCTGCTCCGGGCAGGCGGGGTCGTAGATGTTCAGTGACGGATCGCGTTCGAACGGCTTGTCCTCATCGAGGATCGAGGGATCGAGCCACTCGGTCATGGTCACCGACCGGCTGATATGCGCCGCCAGCAACATGATGCCATCGGCGGGCTGCAGGCCGGCCGCGGCCAGGTCGATCGGGTCGCCGGCGGGCGTTTCGGTGATCGTCGGATTGACCGCCTGCTCCTGGTAGAACAGCGACAGCGAGCCGCCGCCCGACCAGCCACCGAGCACCACCTTCTCATAGCCGAAGCGCTTCTTCAGGTCGGCGATGCAGGCGCCCAGGTCGGTGACGCATTTCTCGAGGATCAGGGCCGTGTCGTTCCCGCGGTAGCGCGGGTTGCAGTAGATGACGTGGTGGCCGGCGTGGGCCAGGGCGGTGACCAGCGGCAGGAAGGATCCGCCGCCGATCGGATGGCTGAACAGCAGGGCGGTCTTCGACTCGCCCGCCTCCGGCCGGATGCGCATGCACTCGACAAAGACCCGCCCCTCGGGTCCGCCATAGGTCTCCTTGAGCCGGCTCTTTTCGGCGTAGGCGAAGCCGTAGGGTTCGCGGACAATGCTCATGGGGTTCCCCTACGTCGCCTGTTCGCCTGCTTGCGGGAGGCTGTTGTTTCTGGTTTCTGAGTCCGGAATTCAGGGCGGAGAGTCAAGGAAACGACCATGTCCCAGCAACCTTCCGGCATCCACCACCTGGCCTTCATGGCCGGGGACATCAAGAAACACATCGCCTTCTTCTCCGAGGTGATGGGCTGCCCGCTCGTGGCGCTGTTCGACATGCACGGCGTGCCGGGGGGGCTGCACGCCTTCCTGCGGATGAACGAGCACAGCTATTTCTCGATCGTCCAGCTGCCGGACGTCGACAAGATTCCGATCAAGCTGGGCGAGACCCATGCCGGCAACGGCGCCCTGCCCAGCGCGGCGGGCACGCTGCAGCACCTGGCGTTCCGGGCGGACACCGTGGAAGACCTGATCGCCATGCGCGACCGCATCCGCAGCCACGGCGTCAACGTCATCGGCCCGATCGACCATGGCATGTGCCAGTCGATCTATTTCGCCGGGCCCGATCACATGACCCTGGAGGTGGCCACCGCGACCGGCGGGATCGACCCCAGGCTGTGGATCGACCCGGCCGTCCTGGCCAAGGCCGGGATCGACGACGCCGAGGCCGAACGGTTCAAGGCGCCGGCGCCCTATACCGGCCCCAGCCCCGTGCCGCAGCCGGCCTATGCCGAGGACAAGCCGCACATGGCCTATCCGAAGGACGCCTACCTGAAGATGCTGGCCATTCCCGACGAGATGCTGACCGCCGGCGCTTCCTACGCCGAACCGCCGGTCAAGGCGCACGCCTGAGCGCGATGAGCCTGGCGGGTCTCGCCCAGCGGATTGCCGACAGGGCGTCGCCCGGCGAGGTTCTGGTCGTCGGCGTCACCGGCTCGGTGGCGGCCGGCAAGAGCACCCTGTGCGCGGCGCTCAGGGCGGCGCTGGAGCCGGCCCTGCGGGTCGAGGTCGTGTCGACCGACGGGTTCCTGTTCTCCAACGCCGTGCTGAGCGAGCGCGGCGTGCTGATGCGCAAGGGCTATCCGGAAACCTATGACGTCGAAGGACTGGCCGCGGCGCTTGAGGGCGTGCGGTCCGGGCCGGTGACGGTCCCGGGCCACTCGCACGTCATCTACGACATCGACCCCGCCCTGAGCCGCGACGTGGCCGCGCCGGACATTCTGATCGTCGAAGGGCTGGGCCTGACGCCAAGGCCCCGGGGCCTGGACCTGCTGGTCTATATCGACGCGGACGAGGCGCATCTCGAGGACTGGTTTGCCGCCCGGTTCATGGATTTCTGGCGGGCTGCAGAGACGGACCCGACGTCATTCTATGCCCGGTTCCGGGCCATGACCGCGCCGGAGGCCGAGGCCTTCGCCCGGTCGATGGTCTGGGCGCAGATGAACCTGCCAAACCTGCGCGAACACATCGTCAAGGCGCGCGACGAGGCGGATATCGTGGTGCGCAAGCAGGCGGACCACAGTCTGGTTCTGGCCTAGCGGCTACTTCCCGCCGCCGCCGGTGATTTCCTTGATCATCGCCTGGACCTGGGCCTTGCCGCCGGCGGCCCAGATGACCTTCAGATGCGCGAGGGTGCGAGCCGCCGCATCGTCGAAGCGCCAGTCGCAGGCGTCGAACCGGCAGTTGTCGAACACCGGCGGCTTGCCACCGCTATAGACCATGCGGCAGTCGCGGAATTCGCAGTCGGTGAAGACCTCGTCATCCAGCGGAACGGTCTCGAGATTGAAGATGGTGGCAGTCTGCATGGTCTTTACTCGTCGTCTTCGTCTTCGGGCCCGGCCGGGGCTTCCGGCTGGCCCAGTTCACGCGCGCGGCGCTTGGCCTCGGCCTTCTCGGCGGCCTTGACGGCCTTGAGACGCTCGCGCTCGCTGCGCTCGAAATTGTAGTTGGGCTTGCGGGCCATGGCGGCAATCTCCCGTCAGGGTCTGAAACTACTGCCGCGCCTTGCGGGCGGCGTACTTGGCGTCTCGGGCGGCCTTCTGCTCGGCCTTGGTCAGAGCCTTGCGTTCCTTGCGCTCGCCGCGGCGGGCGTCGAGGTCGGCTTCGGCGCGGGCGGCGTCGGCGAGACGGGCGGCTTCCTCGGCTTCGGCGACAGCCTGCCTTGCAGCAGCCTTGGCTTCAGCACGTTCGAGACGGACCTTTTCCAGTTCCGCGGCCTTCATCGCCGCGCGTTCCTCGAACAGCGGGTCGGTGACCGCTGCCTTGGGCTTCATCTTCGCCAGCATCGCCTGCTTGGCGGCAGAGGCGGTCTTGAGCCGGTCAGCGAAACCGGTTTTCAGATTGTCGTTCATGAATCTTTCGGGGTGCGGGCTTGGGCGCCCGGATTATTCCGGCGGCGGAGTCGGCGCAGGAGTCGTCGTCGGTGTTTCCGGGTCCGCCTCTACGGGCGGCTTGAAGGTGGCGGCGCAGATCGCCTCCAGGTGCTTGCGGATGGATCGCGCCGCGAGCAGGGCGTCGACAGCGCGGCAGCCTTCGGCCTTCAGTCGGTCCTTGAGGACATCGACATCGCGAAAGTGGCCGGACCGGGCCAAAGCATAAGCGCGTTGAACAGTGGACATGGACTTGATCTGCTTGAGGACGCGCGGGCCGGGTCAGGCGCCGCGCGATCAAAATGTCGGAAAGGAACGCGGGAGGCCCGGGGCCGGATCCGAAGACCAGACAGAGTGAGCAACCGAACCAGAACGATATTCGACTTTGCCATCTTAGGGCAAAAGCCGGTTCCGCGCCACAGAAATACAGGCGCACCGCTTTCGCAGCGCGCCTGTCGTCGCGGCAAGTGACGGATTTCCTCAATGGACTCAGAGCGTCAGGCGCACGTTGACACCGTCAAGGCCTGACACGCGGCCGATCAGGCTCGCGACCAGCCGCTGCCCTCGAGATCGAGGCCTTTGGCGACCTCCTGGACCTCGGAGGAGAAGTCCTCCATTTCCTGGAGGCGGCGAACCTCGATGATCTCGTTTTCCTGCGCCGGGCAACGGGCGGCCCAGGCCGTGGCGTCTTCCAGCGAGCCGACCTCGATGATCCAGAAGCCGCCCAGCGTCTCCCGGGACTCGGCGAACGGGCCGTCGGTGATCAGCGGCTTGCCGCCCTTGAACGACACGCGCTTGCCCACCGCCGGCGGGTGCAGCCCTTCGGCATTGCGCAGGATACCGGCGTCAACCAGAGACTGGTTGTAGGCCATCATCTTCTCGACGGCGTCGACCGGCAGGTCGAGCTCGGTGCCGGCCGATTCGTAGCCGCCGGGGATCATCAGCATCATGAAGCGCATGGTCGGGTCTCCTGTCTGGATTGCGCTGTCCGGATGACGAGCGATCGGCGCCCGCCCCGACAAGGTTTTCCGGTCAACGCAGGTTACGCCGGAAGAGCGCCAGGATCCGCTCCCAGTGCCGCTCGGAGGCGCCCTTGTCGTAGGCCGCGCGCTGGGGAAAGACATAGCCGTGCTCGACGCCGGGGCAGAGCTCGACCTCGGCCTTCACGCCGTTGGCGGCCAGATCGTCGCGGAGCGGCGCGATGCTCTCCTCCGGGAACCACCGGTCGATCTGGGCGCAGCCGAAATAGAGCTCAGCGTCCGTCTGACGCGCCAGCAGGTGCGGGCTGTCAGGCCGGTCGGTCATCAACGAGACGCCGTGGATCGAGGCCGCGGCCTTGACCCGGTCACGGAAGCGGGCGGCCGCGGCGATCGCATAGGGCCCGCTCATGCAGTAGCCCACCGTCCCGACAGCCCGGCTCCAGGCGACCGGATCTGCGTCGGCGAAGGACAGAAGCGCCTCGGCGTCGCTCATCACCAGGGGAATGGACAGGCTGTTCATCAGCGCGAACATCCGCGCGCGGCCAGGATCATTGGGATCCGGGGACAGGGTCCCCAGCTCCATCACCCCCGCGCGGTAGTACATGTTGGGCAGCATGACGTAGTAGCCGCTGGTCGCCAGCCGCCGGGCCATGTCGCGCAGTTCCTCACGGATGGCCGGAGCGTCCATGAAGAACAGAATGACCGGGTGCGGCCCTTCCCGCTCCGGATGGACGATGAAGGTGGTCGTCGCGCCGTCCCGGGTGGGAACGTCGAGCTGGCGTTCAATCATGGAAGGCCCCCTGGCTATTCGTCCTACCAGATATCAGGGACCGACTGGTCTGTCCGCTAGCGGCGGCTGAACCGCGCGCCGACGTCGGCAAGCGCCGCCGGAGCCAGGAACCAGGGCTCGACCAGGTAGCGGAAGGCCAGGCGTTTGGGCTGGGAGAGCAGCCGGTAGAGCCACTCGATCCCCAGCCGCCCTGTCCAGCGCGGCGCGGCGCTCTGCACGCCGGCCTCGTAGTCAAAGGCGGCTCCCACCGGGAAGAAGACCCCGCGTCCGATCAGGTGGCGATTGGACGCGATCCAGTCCTCCTGCCGCGGCATGCCCATGCCGACCAGGATGATGTCCGGATCAAAGGCGGCGATGTCCTCGCGCAGGGCGACGCTGTCGGGGCTCTGCGGCGCGATGTCGAAATAGCCGTTGCGGACCGCCAGGTTCACACCCGGGTGCCGCTTGCGGATGGCGGCCGCAGCCCGCTCGCCCACATCCGGCGCGCCGCCGACGTGGAACACACGCCAGCCGCGCTCGCGGGCCAGGCTCCAGAAGTCCTCGCGCCAGTCGAGATAGGTGGAGCGGTGCTCCCGCCCGACCTTAAGCCCCATCAGACGGCCCCAGAGGATCATCGGCAGGCTGTCGATCTGCGTCAGTTCCGCGTCCTCGAAGAAGGCGCGCAAGGCAGGTGTCCGCTGCAGCAGGAACAGGCTGTGGCTGTTGTGGTTGGCGATCACCGCCGTGCCGCCGCCGGCGACGAACACCTCCGTGGCCGCCAGCATCTCGGCCGGAGTGACAGGGTCGACGTCGCCCCCAAGGAGGCGGAGGCGCAGGGCGGGTGCGAACAGGTCCATGCGGCGACTATGCCGGCGGCCGATGTAAGGACGGTTAGGAGGCGTGGTTAAGGCCGCCTGAACGTCCACAACCGTCGTTGCCCAGACCGCGATCCTGCGCGCGGTGTCCCGGCCGGCAGGGTCGAGGGCGCGTCAGCCCGCTTTCCTCACGGGCCAATCGCATTCGCTCGCCAGCAGACCAGCGCCCACGGCGACCGGGAGATCGAGGGGGCTCGGGTCGCCGCGCCGCATCAGAACTCGCCCCGGAGCGTCACGCCCCAGGTGCGCGGATCGCCAGGCTGGCCGACGATCAGGCCGGTATTGCCGGGACCGACGGCCAGCTGCTCGAAGTACTCCTCGTCGAGCGCATTGCGCACCCAGCCGTAGATGTCGAACCCTTCGGGCGTCCGGAAGCCGAAGCGGACGTTGGCCAGGGCATAGCCCTCGATGTTGGTGTAGGCCGAAGGCGAGGCGTTGGAGGAGAATTCCGAGCGGTAGCTGCCCTCGAAGCCGAGGTAGGCCTGGCCCTCGCGGCCCAGCAGCGTCGTCGGCAGATTGGCCTCCCCGCCGTAGGTGAAGGACCACTTCGAGACCCCGGGCAGACGGCCGCCGGAGATGTCGCAGTTCGCCGGGCTGAGGCCGCCGGGGGTTCCCGGCGCGCTCGGCGCCTGGCCCACCCCGACCGTCGTGCCGCCCGCCAGTTCCGGCGGGCAGGGCGCGTCGGTGAACTTCACGTACTTCGCGTCGGTGTAGGCGCCGTTCACATAGGCGCTGATCCGTGGGTTCGGCCGGACCGAGAAATCGACCTCGACCCCCTGGCTGCGCACCTGATCGGCATTGGCGAGGTAGCCCCGCAGCACGCCGAATTGTCCGTTGGTCACGGTGGCCTGGTAGTCGTTGATGTCGGTCCTGAAGACCGAGAGGTTCAGGATCGCGCGGCGGTCCCAGAACTGGGTCTTGAGGCCGGATTCCAGGTGGACGACTTCTTCCGGCTTGATTGTGCCCGCAGCCAGGATGGGGACCCCGGCTGCGTTGGTCGGCACGCCGTTCTGGTTGACCCCGCCGGTCTTGAACGTCTTGGCGAAGGTGGCGTAGCCGAAGATGTCCGACGTGAAGGCGTAGCTCGCGGTCAGATCGTAGCTGATGTTGGTGTCGCTGAAGCTCGGTTCGCTGAGCTGCGGCGCATAGATGCCCCGCTGGGCCACCTTTATCGGGTCGGTCTGGCCGAACAGCACCGGCGCGCCGGCGCCGTCGAACACCTTGCGCTCGTAGAAGCCGTCCTTCTTGTCGTAGTTGATCCGCAGGCCCGGCTGGATGGTGAACTGCTCGGTCACCTTCCAGCTCAGCTGTCCGAACAGCGCCGCGCTGGTGTTCTCAAGCCACTGCGTGTTCAGCGCCGTCAGCCCGTTGAGAACGGCCGGATTGGTCGCGAGGGCGCCGGTGAGATTCCAGCGGCTGGCCGCCGCGCCCGATTGCTCGATGCCCTGGGTGTCGATCCGCTGCTGGAAGGCGAAGACCCCCACCACGAAGTCGAGCCGGTCGCCGGAGTAGTTGTAGCGCAGTTCCTGGGAGTACTGGTCCTGCTGCGAGGGATTGTTGGACTTGCTGATGATCGACAGGCCGATGAAGTCGCGGTCGTTCTCCGGCTTCCAGTCCCAGTAGCGCCAGGCGGTGACAGAGGTCAGCGTTCCGGGCCCGACCTCCCATTTCACCCGCGCCGAGGCGCCGCCGATGATGTTGCCCGCGCGCAGAGGCGCATCGACATCGGTGACCCGGTCAAACGGGTTGGTGCTGGGGACGGTGTATCCCTGCGCCGCGGCGAGCGCCGCATACAGGCGCGCCAGCGCCCGCTGGGTGGCTCCCGTTCGGACGAAGATCTGGGCGCAGCACTCGGGATCCTGCTGGCTGAAGTCGGCCGCGAGCGTGATGTCGAGGGTGTCGCCCGGTCGGATCAGAAGCTGGGCGCGAACGCCGAGGTTCTGCTGTTCATTGATCCAGCGGTCGGTGGTGACATTGTAGATCGTGCCGCGCCGGCTCGTCGTCGAGACAGCCAGCCGCAGCGCGACGGTGTCGGAGAGCGGTCCGGAGACAGCCGCCTTGGCCTGCCGGAACTCCAGATTGCCCGCGGTGATCTCCGCGCGGCCCTCGAAGTCGAAGGTCGGCTGGTTGGTCGTGATATTGATCGCGCCGGCGGTGGTGTTCTTGCCATAGAGCGTGCCCTGCGGGCCGCGCAGGACTTCCACCTGTGCGATGTCGAGGAAGTCGAACGTCGCCGCCGCGGCGCGAGCGTAATAGACGTCGTCGACATAGATGCCGACGCCCTGTTCGAACCCGTCGCTGGTCAGACCAAACGGCACGCCCAGACCCCGGATGTTGACCGTCGTGTTGCGGGGGTTGGACGAATAGTACTGGAAGGTGGGGGTCAGCTGCTGGAGGCGGCCGACCGTGAAGACGCCCGCATCCTCGACCCGGGCCGCGCTCAGCACCGAAACAGCCAGCGGAATGTCCTGCACCGTCTCTTCGCGGCGGCGTGCGGTCACGACGACGGCGTCGACTGTGCTCGTATCGACGGCCTCCGCAGACCCGATGTCCGCAGCGACACCCGCCGCCGCGTACTCCGGCTGGGCCTGTGCGAACGCGGTCGTTGCCGCGCCGCAAAGCAACGCCGCCAGCAGCCCTCGTTGAATGATCCTGTGCATGTGGGCCCCCGGAGCCTCGCTGTGAACGTCCGGATTTCTCTAGGATATAATCCCCATCGTTCTAATAGGAATAAAACCGGTGCTTCTCTCAGATTTTCTGCACGCCGATGGCGTGGCCGGCGGCCCCGGCCTTTCAGAAAGTCACTAGTGCATAAGGGGCGTCAGCCGACGGCTCACGCCGCCGGCCTATAGACCCGCTGGTTCCAGTTCAGGCCGCCTGGCGGCCTAGAACATCATCCGGCCGGCGATCTGCAGGTTGTAGATGTCCTGGCCGTCGGTCGCTTCGTACTCGCCCTCGATGGCGACGTAGGACATCGGCGTGCCGGCTTTCAGCGACAGGCCGATGATCGCGGCGCCATCACCCTGTTCGTCGGGCTCCAGCGCGACCAGTTGACCGTTCTTGAACCGGAACACGGTCTGACCCATTTCGCCGCCGAGGCGCGCGCGGTAGCCGATGCGCAGTTCCGGACGCCACCAGAGTTCGCGGCCGAAGGTGGCGCCGAAGGCGACCTCGGCCGTGCCCGACAGGCGACTGCTGGTTCGCTCCTCGATGAACAGGTTGAAAGCGTCCTGGCCGCCCGTCTCCTCACGCGAGCCCTCGCTCAGGTAGAGGTAGTCGAGGCTGATCAGAGGGCGGATATAGACCACGCCGATGTTGGCCTCGTAGGCGGCGCTCAGGCTGGCCAGCCCGGTGAAGCCGTTCCAGCCGGAGTCGGCTTGACGGATCAGCGCGTCGGTCGGCGAGACGAAGACGCGGTCGCCGTCAAACCAGGCATAGCCGGCGCTGCCGCGGGCGCTGAACAGCCAGTTGTTGACCGAGCGGCGCCAGTAGACCCCGGCCTCCAGCAGCGAGATGGTGGTTTCCTCGCCGATCTGGGCGATGTCGTCCTTCTCCTCGGCGCTGATGAAGGCCAGCGTGGCCCCCAGCGCGCCGCCGTCCGCGCCCATGCTTTCGTAGCCACCGACAAAGCCGAAGGCCTGGGTGTCGGAACCGAGGCTGCCACCGGCCTCTCGCATGACGCCGACGTTGACTTCCTGCATCCAGAAGCTGTCAGGGCCGTAGCGGGCGCGGGGATCGGGCTTGGTCGCCGTCAGTCGCGAGATGGTGCTGGTGATCGAGCTGATCGACGAGAACAGGCCTTCGCCCTGGTCGGGGAGCATCTGGTCGTACAGCGCGATGAACTCCGCGCGGGTGTCGGCGCTGAGGAAGGCGCCCAGCACTTCCTCGTCGCCGTCGAGGGCCTCGTAGACCGCGTTCAGCGCGAGCGCCTCGTTGACGCTCAGGTTCATCTCGGTGGCCGTGCGGCGGCGGATATCGATATAGACCTCGCCCGTCGCGGTGTTCGACGAGGCGTCGGCGACCACCAGGTAGGGCGAGTTGCCCAGCAGGCTGTCGTCGATCGTGCCGACCGTCAGACCCGCGGGCGTATCGGTGCGGATAATGGTGTAGCGCTCGGTCGGCGTCGTGATCAGGCTGGTCAGCTGGAGCCCCAGCTGCGCGCCGGAGGCGATGTTGGCGGTCGCCACGGTGATCCGGGTCGCCGTGTTGGCGGCCGGATCGGCAGTCACGATCAGGGTGCTGTCCGCGCTGACGGAGAGGCTTGTGGCGTCGAGCACGCCGGTATTGTTGAGCTGCACCGTGCCGTTGACGATGTTCAGCGCCAGCTGGCCATCGCTGTCCGTAATCGTGCCGACGTATCCCGCGACCCAGGAGGCGGTGCCGACGTTGAAGACGTCCGCGCCGGCGCCGAACGAGATGTCGCCCGAGATGACGCCGTTCCGCAGGTCGACCAGGTCGGCGCCGGAGCCGAGCCTGATCGCGCCGAAGATCGAGGACTCCTGGGCGTCGGCCACGCCGTCAAGGTCGAGGTCCAGATTATTGATGGTGTCGTCGGTGTCGAAGATGCCGTCGTTGTCGTCGTCGGTATCGTTGACGTTGGCGATGCCGTCGCCGTCGATATCCCGGTCGTTGACGTCGAGGACCCCGTCGCCGTCGGTATCCCCGACCGTCGAGTACTGCACCAGGGTCACGCCCGTGGTGTTGTAGCGAAGGTCCAGGGCGATCGCCTGGCCGGCGATGAACTCATCGGACGCGTCCGAGTTGGAATCGTCCGTGTCGTCGGCATCGTCCGTCGGGTTGATCGATGCCGAAATTGTGCCGGTGTTGGTGATCGAGTTCAGCAGGCCGCTGCCGTCCCAGACCGCGACGGAGTTGCTCCGCTCTCCGTTGACGAAGGCCGTGATCGCGCCGGTGTTGGTCAGCGTCGTGATCGTCGCGCCCGGATCGATGCGCAGGGCGAAGACGTTGAACGAATCTTCGTTGATCAGCGGCGCCGAGGTCGTCGCCATGCCGGCATAGAGCGTGCCGTCGTTCACGAGCCTGCCGACGTTGGCGCCGGACGCGAGGTGAACCGTCTGGACGTTGCCGTTGTAAGCGACCGAGGAGATGGAGCCGCTGACGTACAGGCCGCCCGTCAGGACCGTCGTGAAGCCCGTTCCGCCGATCTTCACGCCGGTCGAGTCCAGATCGTCGTAGGTTCCGGTCGCGCTGATCGCGCCCGACAGGATCAGGCCGTAGTTCAGGCTGCCGGGGCCCACCGCGCCCAGGGTGATCGCGCGCGTGTCCGACCCGATCAGCAGCGCCGGCGCCGAACCGGCGATCGAGATGTTGGAATTGCCTTCCGAGCTGTCGACAAGGCCGTCGCCGTCCAGATCGTTGTCGACGATGCCGTCGCCGTTGTCGTCGGGATCGTCGGCGTCGAGAATGCCGTCACCATCATCGTCGGTGTCCGTGGTGTTCAGCGTGCCGTCACCGTCGAAGTCGTCGTCGTCGATGCCGTCGCCGTTCGCGTCCGGATCGGTGGCGTCGAGGATGCCGTCGTTGTCGTCGTCGGTATCGGAGGTGTCGATCCAGCCGTCATTGTCGTTGTCGGAGTCCGCCACCGGCGCGACGCCGAGATTGACGCCGCCCGTGACGTCGCCCGCGATGCGCACCGCCGGTCCGCTCAGCAGCAGATCGTCGGAGTCGAGAATCGCGCGCGATGAGGCGAGCGTCGGCCTGGACGCATAGCGGAAGCCCGTGACACTGACATTGCCCTGCAGGCTCACAGCGCCGGTGACGTCGGAGTCGAGCGCGATGCCGACCGCGTTCTGGCCCGTGGCCGCGACCGAGCCGTTCAGGGTCACATCACCCGTGATCGGCGCCGTCGACCGGATGCCGTAGATGTTGTTGCCGGTGATCGCGACACTGCCGAGGTTGGTGAAATCACCGATCAGGGCGCTCTCGAGGCTGATGCCGAACGAGTTGTTGCCTTCGATCGTGATCGCGCCGCTCGCGCTGTTGAGAATGTTCCCGGTCATGGCGCCCGGGCCGCTGAGGCGGATGCCATAGCGGCCGGTGCCGTTGGCGAACGGGCCGTCGAGGTCGCCGTCCTTGTCCGTGTCGGTCGCGGCGGCCGCCTGGTTCAGCGAGTCATTGAGGGTGATGACCGCATTGTTCGTCAGGCTGGTGGTTGTGCCGCCATTGAGCTGGACACCCACCGAATTATCGACGTCGACCGATGCAATCTCGCCGTTGTTCACGACGGTGTTGTTGCTGTTCACCGTCACGATCGGCCCGGCCGTCGTGATCTTCACGCCGCCGCTGTTGGCGATGATGATGTTGTCGGGCGCGCCGCTATTGATCGTTCCGGTCGCAACAGGCGCGGTCCGCTTGTCGGTGATGGTGACGTCGGCCATCGCCTGGCTCGCGAAGAGCAACAGGGGGGCGACGGCGGCGGTTGCGACCAAACGCTTGCGAAACATGTACAGAGAACCCCGGACCTTTTGCGGCAACACGTTCGTCCCCTTTCGATGCGGCGAAATTGCGTCGACCGTCATGAACCATCCCCAGGGACCCCGCCTCGTCTATCGCAAGGCCTGCAAGGGCGCCATATCTCCACACACCATAGCCCGTTGAAAAAAACGAATCGAGGCTTTCGCGCCATGCCGTCGCCAAGTGACGCCAGACTCGACCGGCTGACCGTGCTGACGGGCCTCGCCGGGGCCGCCGCGCCGCTGGCGCTGGCGGCGTTCGGGCAGGCCGAGGCCCTGCCAGCGCTTGTGGTTTCAGCGGGCATGGCGGGACTGGGCCTGATGCTGGCGCGCCGCGCGCCGGCGCCGGTCCAGACCGTGACGTCCGCGCCGCCGACAGCCGCCCCCCTGCCCTTCGCCAGCATCCTCGAGGAGCTTGAGGACCCGGTGATGGTCACCGAGGCTGGCGCGCCCGGTGAGCCCGCGGGCCACAGGCTGATCTTCGCCAACCGCGCCGCACGGTTGTTGTTCCGGATCCAGCGCCAGGATGCGCGACTGATCACCGTGATCCGGAATCCGCAGGTCACCGAGCTGGTCGACGAGGCGCTGATCGGCGGAATCGCCGGTCACGTGGCCTTCGAACCCGCAGGAGCGCCCGAGAGGGTCTGGACCGCGACCGCCCGACCACTGGCCGGGCCGGAGTCGCGGCCGGCGCTGGCGCTGCTGGTGCTGCGCGACCAGACGGACCTGCGGCGGGCCGAACGCATGCGCGCCGACTTCCTCGCCAACGCCAGCCATGAGCTGCGCACGCCGCTGGCCTCGTTGAGTGGTTTCATCGAGACGCTGCGCGGCCCGGCCCGCGACGATACCGATGCGCGAGACCGGTTCCTCGCCATCATGCAGATCCAGGCCGAGCGGATGGCCCGGCTGATCAACGACCTGATGAGCCTGTCGCGGATCGAGCTGAACGAGCACATCGCGCCACAAGGGCGGGTCGATCTGGCGCTGGCCGCCACGGACGTCGCCGACGCCATGACGCCGGTACTGCGCGGCAAGGGCGTGCGGATCGAGTGGAACACGCCGCCATCCGGCGGCGCGTCCATTGAGGGTGATCGCGACCAGATCATCCAGGTGATCCAGAACCTGATCGACAACGCGGTGAAATACTCGCCGCAGGACGGGGTCATCCGGGTCGAGGTTTCCTCGCCGGTGTCAGGCGATCCGCCGGCGGTCCGCGACCCCGAGGCCGCCCGCCTCGCCCTGTTGACGCCCGAGCATCGGCCGGGCGAACTCTACGCCCTGCTGCGCATCAGTGACGGTGGACCGGGCATGCCGCGCGACGCCCTGCCCCGGCTGACCGAGCGGTTCTACCGGGTCGAGGGGCAGAAGAGCGGCGACCGCACCGGCACGGGCCTTGGGCTGGCCATCGTCAAGCACATCGTCAACCGCCACCGCGGCGGCGTTTCCGTCGAGAGCGTCGAGGGTCGCGGCGCGACGTTTTCCGTCTGGTTTCCACTGGCCGCAGCCGCCCAGATGAGCTGGCCGGAGCGTGTCGCAAAAGCGTCCTAAATCTGTCGCATAGCGGCAGCACCGGACAGGCATCTAACGATCAGTTTCACGTCGCCGCTTCGGGATTCGCGATGCCCTTGCTGATCGCCCTGGCCGAAATCGCCGCCGCCCCGGGCGACGATGCGTCACCGGGTCGGCTGATTGAGGTCAGGGCCATCGAGGCTATCTTCACCTGTCCGCCTGAGTCGCGGATACCGGATTTCATTTCCGGCCGGAACGGCTGAGGCGCGCCATGAACGAACACATTGTCAGATCCTACGAAGATGAACTGAACCAGCTGGCGGCCGAGGTGGTCCGAATGGGCGGCCTGGCCGAAGCCCAGGTGGGTGACTCGATCCAGGCCTTCGCCCGGCGCGACGTTCCCCTGGCACAGGCCCTGATCGGCCGGGATATCAAGCTGGACGCCATCGAGGCCGATATCGAGCGGGCGGCCATCCGCATGATCGCCCTGCGCCAGCCGATGGCCAACGATCTGCGACGGACCATGTCGGCGATGAAGATCGCCATGAACCTCGAGCGCTGCGGCGATCTGGCGAAGAACATCGGCAAGCGCACGCTGATCCTCGCCGAGTCGGAACCGGCGGGTCCGGTCACGCGCTCCATCGAGCGGATGGGCCGGCTTGTCGCCTCGCGGCTCAAGGAAGTGATCGACGCCTACACCGCCTCGGAGATCGATCGGGCCATCTCGGTCTGGACCCGCGACACAGAGGTCGACGAGCACTACGAGAGCCTGTTCCGCGAATTGCTGACCTACATGATGGGCGATCCGCGCACCATCACCGCCGGCGCCCACCTGCTGTTCGTCGCCAAGAACCTCGAGCGGATCGGCGACCACGCCACCAATATCGCCGAGATCGTCCATTTCGAGATCACCGGCCAGGCAATCGCTTCCGAACGGCCCAAACTGGATTCACTTACGCCATGACCCCAACGGTGCTCGTGGTCGAGGACGAGGACGCCCTCGCCACCCTGCTGCAATACAACCTCGAGAAGGAAGGCTACCGCGTCATCCAGGCCGGCGACGGCGAGGAAGCGCTGATCCTGGTGCAGGAAGAACTGCCGGATCTGGTCGTTCTGGACTGGATGCTGCCCAAGGTCTCCGGCATCGAGGTCTGCAGGCGACTGCGCCAGCGCCCCGAAAGCCGCAATCTGCCGATCCTGATGCTGACGGCGCGCGGCGAGGAAAGCGACCGGGTCAGGGGCCTGGACACCGGCGCTGACGACTATGTCGTCAAGCCGTTCGCCATGAGCGAGCTTACCGCCCGCATCCGCGCCGTGATGCGCCGCATTCGTCCCGGCCTGGCTGATGACCGGGTGACCTGTGGCGACATCGTCATGGATCGCGTCGCCCATCGGGTTAAGCGCGGCGGCCAGGAGGTCCACCTTGGTCCGACCGAGTTCCGCCTTCTCGACCATCTGATGCAGCACCCGGGGCGAGTGTTCAGCCGCGAGCAGCTGCTGGACGCCGTCTGGGGTTCGGACGTCTATGTCGAGGCGCGCACCGTGGACGTCCACATCGGTCGCCTGCGCAAGGCCCTCAACGGCCGGGCCGACGCCGACCCGATCCGCACCGTGCGCTCAGCCGGCTACTCGCTGGATCTGGATAGCTAGCCAAAAGACCCCCTCTTCGCCCGGCTTGTCCGGGCCAAGACGGCGGGAGCGAAAATGGGAGACGTAGCGGCTTGCCCGTGCCGCCCCTCGTTCCCTAAAACCCTCCCCATGAACATCCTCCTAGTCGGATCGGGCGGGCGCGAGCATGCGCTGGCCTGGAAGATCGCGCAGTCGCCGCTGCTGACACGCCTTGTCGCCGCACCGGGCAGTCCGGGCATCGCAAATGTCTGCGAGACCCGGGCCGTGAAGGCGACGGACGTCGCGGCGCTTGTCGTCCTGGCGCAGGAGATCGCGGCGGATCTGGTCGTGGTCGGCCCCGAATCGGCGCTTGAGGTCGGCCTCGCGGACGCCCTGGCCGTCGCCGGCATCCCTTGCTTCGGACCGTCGCAGGCCGGCGCCGAGATCGAGACCTCCAAGGCCTTCAGCAAGACCTTCTTCGCACGCCATTCCATGCCGACAGCCGCGTTCGGTGTGTTCGACGCCGTTGAGACCGCAGCAGCCTTTCTGGATATCCAGACCGCGCCGTTCGTGATCAAGGCCGACGGCCTCGCGGCGGGCAAGGGCGTGGTGATCGCCGCCGACCGGGCCGAGGCGGACGCGGCGGTTGCCGACATGCTGGGGGGCCGGTTCGGCCAGGCGGGCGCTCGTGTGGTCATCGAGGAATTCATGGCGGGTGAAGAGGTCTCGTTCTTCGCCCTGTGCGACGGCGAGACCGCCATCCCCTTCGGCTTCGCCCAGGACCACAAGCGCGCTTTCGACGGTGACATGGGGCCAAACACCGGCGGCATGGGGACGTATTCGCCGGCGCCGGTGTTCACCCCGGCCCTGGCGCAGCGGGCGTTCGACGACTGCATCCTGCCGGCGGTAAGGGGTTTGGCCGCCGAGGGGCGCCCCTACCGGGGCGTGCTCTATGCCGGCCTGATGCTGACGGAAACGGGCCCCAGGCTGGTCGAGTTCAATGCCCGCTTTGGCGACCCTGAATGCCAGGTGCTGATGCTGCGACTGGCGGACGACATCGTGCCCTACCTGAAGGCCTGCGCCGAAGGCGTCCTGGCGGCGATGCCCGCGCCGCGCTGGCGGGACGAGGCCGCCATCTGCGTGGTGATCGCCGCTGACGGCTATCCCGCAAGTCCTGTCAGCGGCGCGCTAATTCGCGGCGCGGACGTGAAGCGGGAGGACGCCGTGGTGTTCCACGCCGGCACGGCGCGCGATGCTGACGGCGCGCTTCGGTCGGCCGGCGGACGGGTGCTGAACGTCTGCGCCCTGGGAGAAACCCTGCGGGACGCGCGGGACAAGGCCTATGCGGCGGTGGGGACGATCGATTTCCCGGGCGGCTTCCACCGGTCGGACATCGGCTGGCGGGCTCTCTAGCGATCCTTTCCCGACCGGGAGAAGGTTCATCCACGCCTTGCACCTCCGCCCCCATTCCCTAAACTCCCGCTCAAACAACTGTACGAAATTGGGGAGCCTTCCATGGCCGAGGCCGCCGCGCCGACCGCGCAGGATCTGAACTCGGGGACCAAGCCGGTCGACCCGCGCCATGCCATCGATGAGGGCAAGCTCGCCGCCTGGCTCGAGGCCAATGTCGAAGGCTACGCGGGTCCGCTTGAGGTGCGCCAGTTCAAGGGCGGCCAGTCCAACCCGACCTATCAGCTGGTGACTCCGGCAAAGAAGTACGTCCTGCGCCGCAAGCCGCCCGGAAAGCTGCTGCCCAGCGCTCACGCCGTGGACCGGGAATTCAAGGTCATTGCCGCCCTGGGCACGACCGGCTTCCCGGTGGCCCGGGCCTACGCCCTGTGCACCGACGACGACGTCATCGGCACGATGTTCTACGTGATGGACAACGTCGAGGGCCGGATTCTCTGGGATCTGACCCTGCCCGACTATCAACCGGCCGAGCGGAACGCGATCTACAAGGCCAAGATCGGCACGCTGGCCGCCCTGCACAACACCGACTACGAGGCCATCGGCCTCGGCGACTATGGCCGGCCGGGCAACTATTTCGCCCGCCAGATCGACCGCTGGATCAAGCAGTACAAGGCTTCCGAGACCCAGCTCATCCCTTCGATGAACCGGCTGATGGAGTTCCTGCCGACGACCACGCCGGGCGACGACCGGACCTCGATCGTCCACGGCGACTACCGCCTCGACAACATGGTGCTGCATCCGACCGAGCCCAAGGTGGCGGCGGTGCTCGACTGGGAACTGTCCACGCTCGGCGATCCGATGGCCGACTTCTCCTACCTGCTGATGCACTGGGTGATGCCGGGCGCCGAGCGCGCTTCGCTGTCCGGCATCGAGGACCTCAAGTCCTGGGGCATCCCGACCGTCGACGAGGCCGTCGAGCAGTACTGCGGTCTGACCGGTCGCAGCGGCGTTCCGAACCTCGACTGGTACTTCGCCTACAACCTGTTCCGCCTGGCCGGCATCTGCCAGGGCATCGTCGGCCGGGTCCGCGACGGGACCGCCGCCAGCGCCCATGCCCAGACCATGGAAGCCCGTGTGCCGGCGCTCGCCGACGCGGCCCTGACGTTCGCCATCAAGGCCGGAGCCTGACATGACCCTGCCGATCAAGCGCCTTGCCGCTCTCGCCGCCGGCGCACTTCTGACGATCGGCGCGGGGCTCGGCCTCGCCCAGGCCCGCAGCACGCCTGCCGAGGCGCCGCTGACCTACGTTCAGGCCGGCCGGCTGCTTGCAGACCCCGCCACAGGCGCGGTGGAGACAGAGAAGACCCTCGTCATCCAGGGCGGCAAGGTGCTGCGGGTCGAGGCCGGCTACACCTCCGCGCCCGGCGCGAAGATCATCGCCCTGCATGACAGCTTCGTGCTGCCGGGGCTGATCGACAGCCACGTCCACCTGACCAGCGAGCAGGGGCCCAATGCCCAGCTGGAAGAGTTTACCAAGACCAGGTCGGACCTGGCCCTCGACGGCGCCTGGAACGGCATGAAGACCCTGCGCGCCGGGTTCACCACCGTGGCCGATCTGGGCGCGCCGAACGAATCCATCTTCGCCCTGCGCGACGCGATCCGCACGGGCCGCATCGCCGGTCCGCGGATCATCGCGTCCGGCGCCGCCATCTCGGTGCACGGCGGCCACGGCGATCCCGGCAACGGCATGCCCGAGGCGCTGGTGCCGGTCTATCGCGGCACGGCGGTCTGCTCGGGCGCCGATGACTGCCGCCGCGCGGTGCGGGAGCAGGTTCGCGCCGGCGCCGACATCATCAAGATCACGGCCACGGGCGGCGTGCTGTCCCAGACCGCCGCGGGTCTGGCCAAGCAGTTCACCGACGACGAAATCCGCGCCATCGTCGAGACGGCCCATTCCATGGGCCGCAAGGTCACCGCCCACGCCCACGGCGCCGACGGCGTCACCGCCTTCCTCAAGGCCGGCGGCGACTCGATCGAGCACGGCACCTACCTCGACGGCGACTCGATCAAGGCCTTCAAGGCCGGCGGCGCCTATCTGGTGCCGACCCTGATGGCCGGCGACTTCGTGGCGCGAGAGGCCGCCAAGCCCGACACCTTCTTCACCCCGGCGCAGCGCGACAAGGCCCTGCTGGCGGGTCCGAGAATGCTCGACATGGCCCGCCGGGCCCTGGCCGGCGGCGTGAAGATTGCCTTCGGCACCGACACTGGCGTGTCCGCCCACGGCGACAACGCCGGCGAGTTCGCCCTGCTGGTCAAGGCCGGCATGAGCCCGCTGGACGCCATCCGCTCGGCGACCATCTGGGCGGCGGACCACTTCGGCCTGCTGGACCAGATCGGCTCGCTGCTGCCGGGCAAGCAGGCGGACCTGATCGCCGTGCGCGGCGACCCGCTGACCGACGTGACGGTGCTGACGAAGGTCAGCTTCGTGATGAAGGGCGGGGTCGTCTACAAGAGCGAGTAGCCTACCCTTGGGGGACAAGCGCTGACGTGCATGTCCCCAGCAGGGCCAGCACTGCCGCCTCGTCCTCGAACCTTGCCCTGACCGGCCAGACCGCCGCCTTGGTGCGCCACTCAGGCGGCAGGCGGACCCAGTCCTTCTCGGTCGTCACCAGCCCGGCGCCGTAGCGCCCGGCGACATCCTCCAGCAGCGCCAGGTCGGCCTCGCTGTAGGGATGGTGGTCCGGGAAGCGCACGAAGTCCCGGAGGTCGCAACCGGCCGCCTCGAGCGCGCGCTCGACCTTCCAGGGCTTGCCGATGCCGGCAAATCCGACCTGCGGGCCTGACGGCGGTGCGGCGGCAGGCTCGAGCCGGGCGATCAGCACCGGCCCGCCCGCGAACAGCGCCAGCAGGTCCGGATCGGGCGCGGCCAGGTCAGCGGGCAGCAGCATCACCACAGCATCGGTGCGCGCCAGACCCGCAGCCAGCGGCTCGCGCATCGGCCCGGCCGGAAACACCGCGCCATCGCCGAATGGCCATTCGCCGTTGCGGGTTTCGCCATCAATGACAATCAGCGACAGGACCTTCTTCAGTGACGGGTTCTGGTGGCCGTCATCCATCACCAGCACCCGGGCGCCGCCGGCCTTCGCCGCGCGGGCGCCGGCCGGCCGGTCAGGCGAAATCCACAGGGGGTAGTCGCGGGCCAGCATCAGGGGCTCGTCGCCGACGTCAGCGGCGCTGTGAACCGCGGGGTCGACGCGCAAAGGCCCCTTGAGCCGCCCGCCGTAGCCGCGCGACAGACCGTGCGCCGCCAGCCCCTGCCCGGTCAGTAGCCGCAACAGTTCGCGCACCACCGGCGTCTTGCCCGTGCCGCCCACGGTCAGATTGCCCACACAGATCACCGGCAGGCCAGCGTCCGCCGGGACCGTCCGCGCGATACGGCGGGCCGTGACCGCCGCCCAGATCCAGGACAGAGGCCGCAGCACCGCCCGGGTCACCCGGCGCGGGGCGCCCTGACGCACGTACCACCATCGCGGCGTCGAGAGCTTCATGGCAGCATCGGCTCCAGCTGCGCCCAGAGGCGGTCGAGCACGCCGTCTTCCGCATCCGCCGCCGCGCGGGCGGCCGCGGCGACGCGCGCGCGCTCATCCTCGTTCGAGAGCAGCCGCGTGAGCGCGGCCGTCAGCGCCGCCTCGTCATCGCATCCGACCCCGCCGGCGCCGAGCGCGCCATAGATGTCGATCCAGTTGGCGTAGTGGTCGCCGTGAACCACCGGCCGGTCGAGCCGCGCGGCCTCCAGCGGGTTGTGACCGCCGATATCGGCCAGAAAGCTGCCGCCCATCACCGCGATGTCGCCCAACCGGAAGAACAGGCCGAGTTCGCCCAGGGTATCGGCGATGTAGATGTCAGTTTCAGGCGTCAGGGCCTCTCCCGCCGACCTCAGGGCGATGGTGCGGTTGTGCGCCCGCAGGTCGGTGGCGAGCTTCGGTCCGCGCACCGGGTGGCGGGGAACGAGGACGAGCAAGGGATACCGACCGGTCTTCTCGACCGCGGAGGCGATCAGCGCGTCCTCGCCCGGATGGGTGCTGGCGGCGGTGACGATCAGGCGGTCGCCGGCGGCATGTTTCAGCCGGGCCAGTTCGGCGGCATCGGCGGGCAGGGCCTCGCCGACAAGCTTCAGGTTGGCGTAGCCGTCGACCAGGGCGCCGAGGTCCTTCAGCCGCACGCCGGTCCGGACGTCCTGCGGCAGCACCAGGTCGAAGGTGCGCAGCACGGCGCGGGCCGCCGCGGGAAACCGCCGCCAGCCCTTCGCGCTCCCTTCGGTCATGCGGGCCGAGACCAGCGCCAGCGTGACGCCCCGCGCCTTCGCGCCCAGCAGGAGGTTCGGCCACAGCTCGCTCTCGACGAACACGGCCAGGTCCGGCTTCCAGTGGTCGAGAAACCGCGCGGCGGCGCCGGGCGTGTCGACAGGGATGTACTGGTGAAAGGCGCCTGGCGGCAGGCGACGGGCCAGCAGGTCGGCGGAGGTCATCGTGCCGGAGGTGACCAGCACCGAAACATCGGGCCGCGTCGCGCGCAGCCGCTCGACCAGCGGCAAGAGGGAGACGGTTTCCCCGACACTGGCGCCGTGCAGCCAGACCAGCGGGCCCGTGGGCCGCGACCGGGACGCATGACCAAGCCGTTCCCCAAGGCGCGCCGCGTCTTCCTTGCCGGTCTTCACCCGTCCGCGAAGGATTGCGGGCACAGCCAGGCCGATCAGCGACGTCGCGCCGCGATACAGTCCCAGAGAGAGCGGACGTCCCACCCGCGCTCAGACCACGTCGGCAGGCGCGAGCTGGCAAGGATGGCCGCCGGCGCCGGTCTCGAGTTGCAGGGTCGGGTGACCGATTTTGAAGCGCTCGGCCAGGGCCAGCGCCGTTTCGTGCAGAAAGTTGTCGCTGTCGGCATTGTCGGGCCGGATCAGATGGGCGGTCAGGGCCGTCTCGGTCGTGCTCATCGCCCAGATATGCAGATCGTGGACCTCGGTCACGCCCGGTCGCGCCGCCAGCCAGGCCCGCACCGCATCGGGGTCGATGCCGCGGGGCGCCGCGTCCAGGGCCATGTCGAGCGAGTCGCGCAAGAGGCCCCAGGTCCCGGCGACGATCACCGCCGCGATGACCAGGCTGACCGCCGGGTCGATCCAGGTCCAGCCGGGGACCATCCAGACGACGATTGCCGCGAACACCACGCCGAGCGACACCGCCGCGTCGGCGGCCATGTGCAGGAAGGCGCCGCGGACGTTCAGGTCACCGTGCCCGCGCATGAACATCAGGGCGGTGGCGGTGTTGATCACGACCCCGATGGCCGCGACGATGATCACCGGTCCCGGCGCAACCGGCTCTGGCGACCCGAACCGACGGACCGCCTCCCAGACGATGGCGCCCACTGCCACCAGCAGCAGCCCGGCATTGGCCAGAGAGGCCAGGATGGTGCCCTTGCGCAGGCCGTAGCTGCGGCGCGCGGTCGGCAGCTGTTTTGCCATGGCCACCGCGCCCCAGGCCATCAGCAGGCCCAGAACGTCCGACAGATTGTGACCGGCGTCCGCCAACAGGGCGAGCGACCCGGTCATGATCCCCGCCACAGCCTCGACGACGACGAAGGTGATATTCAGCGCCGCGCCGATCGCGAAGGCGCGGCCGAAATCCACGGGCGCATGGCTGTGGCCATGGCCGTGCGAATGACCATGCCCGTGGTCATGGTCGTGGTGATGGTGGCCGTGGTCGTCGTGCGGCATGGCGGTCAGACTCTCACTCCCCGCCCTTCGCGTCCAGAATGGCTTCCGCCCGGCGGTTGGCCGCGCTGAGCCGAGCGCCCCAGTCGCGGGCCAGAGCCTCGAGGTCGTCATCCCGGTTGGCATAGACGGGGCCGTCCCAGACCATGGCAGCCCGGGCGAACGGCAGCGGGATGATGGTCCGGTCCCAGCTGCCGACGCGGATCTGCGGCTTGCTGGAGATGCCGCAGAGGATCACAGGCGCGCCGGTGATCCGGGCCAGCGTCGGAGCGCCCGGCTGCATCACCTCGACCGGTCCCCGGGGGCCGTCCGGCGTGATGGAGACGGCGCCGCCATCCCGCACCCACCGGACCATGTCGCGGAAGGCGCGTTCGCCGGACTTGTGCTTGGCCTTGTCCGTGGCCTTCTGCGACGATCCGCGGATGGCGGGATAGCCGATCTTGTTCATCGTCAGGGCCATGAACTCCCCGTCCGAAGACCTGGAGATCAGGCAGCGCATCTCCTGACGGCCCGGGCCTTGCGGCCAGCAGGCGGGGCCAAGCGGGCCCGTCGCATGCCAGACGCATAAGATCGCACCACTGTCGGAATTCCAGACCGCCTCGGCCCGGTCCTGGCCCTCGACCGTCCAGCGCAGGGTGTCACGGCAGAACCTGAGCCAGGCCGCGATCAGGGTCGCCATCAGATGCTGTACGGACCGGGACCGCAGGAACGCCTTCACGCCTCGGTCTCCTCCGGCGCGCTGTCGAGGTCCTGGGCGCGGGCGAGCCGGGCATAGAGGCCGCGCTTGCGCACCAGCGTCGCATGGGAGCCGGTCTCTACGATCCGGCCGCGTTCCAGCACATAGATGCGGTCGGCATGCCGGACCGTCGACAGGCGGTGGGCGATAACAATGGTCGTGCGACCGTCCATCAGGCGGTCCAGCGCCGCCTGGACCTGCGCCTCGCTCTCGGTGTCCAGCGCGCTGGTCGCCTCGTCGAGCAGCAGGATCGGGGCGTTCTTCAGGAAGGCGCGGGCGATGGCGATGCGCTGCCGCTGGCCGCCCGACAGGCGCGTCGCCGCCTCGCCGACGATGGTGTCATAGCCGTCCGGCTGTTCGAGGATGAAGTCGTGGGCGGCGGCGCGGCGTGCGGCGTCCTCGATTTCGGCGTCGGTCGCCTCGGGACGGGCGTAGGCGATGTTGGCGCGGATGGTGTCGTCGAACAGGAACGGCTCCTGGGTCACAAATCCGATTCGGGCGCGCAGGGAGGCGATGGTGACATCCCGCACATCGGCGCCGTCGACGGTCACACGCCCGGATGTGGCGTCGTAGAAGCGCGGGATCAGCGACAGGACCGTGCTCTTGCCGCCGCCGGACGGACCGACCAGGGCGACCATTTCGCCGCGCCGGGCTTCGATGGTCACCGAATCAAGGATCGCCCCGCCGTCGTCATAGGCAAAGCTCACGTTCTCGAGCCGGACCTGGCCATCGCCCGCCGCCAGCGCGCGCGCGGACTCGGTTTCGCGGACTTCCGGCTCGACATCGAGCGCGACGAACAGCCGGCGGGCGGCCGTCATACCCTCGGCGAACACCGTCTGAAGGTTGGCCAGCTGGCGCAGGGACTGACCGGCCATGCCGAGCAGGGCGAAGAAGGCCATGAAGTCGCCGGGGTTCATGTTCCGACCCCAGCCGACGTAGACAAAGATCGCGGCGGTGACGAACACCGTCAGCAGCTCGGTCACCGGCGCCGCCTGGGCGCGGGCGTTGGCGCCCTTGATGATGAACCGCTGCCGCTCGCCGATCACGGCCGCGACGCGCGCCTCTTCGTAGTCTTCGCGGTTCTCCATCTTGACCACGCGGACGCCGTCGAGGCTCTCCATCAGGGCCGTCGACAGGTCGCTGGTCGCGGCCATGGCGCCCTTGGCGGCCTTCTTCGACCGGCTCGAGAAGCGCCGCATCAGACGGCCCGCGAACGGTCCCACCAGCGCAACGCCGGCGGCCAGGACGGGGTCGCGCTCGATCATCGCGATCAGGCAGCCGCCGACGATGAGCGCGTTCTGGGTCCAGCTGACGACGCCGCTGGTCGCCGCCTCGCGGATCAGGGCCGCGTCATAGAGCACCTGGGAGACAAAGCTGCCCGAGTGGGTCGCGCGCAGCCGGGCGAGGTCAGCCCGCACCATGCGGCCGAACAGCTCCTGCTGGATGTCGCCGACAAGGCCATGGCCGATCCGGTTGACCAGCATCGCCTGGATGATCTGCGACAGCGCCCGGCCGAAGCCGTAGGCGATGATGGTCAGGGGAATGATGACGATCGCGCCGGGCTTGGGCTCGCGCGACAAGAGGTCATTGACCGCCGGCTCGATCATCTGCGCCAGCAGGGTGCTGAACACCGCCACCGAGATCGCGCACAGCAGCGCGACCGTCACGCCCTTCCAGCGACGCTTCAGGTAGCTGCCCCAGACGCGTCCCACCAACTGGCGGTCGGTCATTTCGGCTGGCGCTTCGGCGGTCATGGAGTTGGGAATCGGCCCTGAAGACGTTTGCGTTCGGCGCAGAGAGCCCTACTTAGGACGCTCTTGCAGGGAGCGCCACTTGTCGACGCGTTTCGACCTTTCAACCGGCTGGGGCCGTTTCAAGGCGTACTGGCACTCCATCTGGGGTGACCACGCCTTCCTGCGCGTCGGATTCTCCAATGCCCACTGGATCGGGCCTGACATGGTCCGCGCCGCCCAGCCTTGGCCCTATCAGCTCGCTTACTGGAAGCGCGACGGGATCAAGACCATCATCAACCTGCGCGGCGGGTTCGATACCGGCTTCTATGTGCTGGAGCGCGACGCCTGCGAGCGGCTGGGTCTGAAGATGATCGACTTCACGATCACCTCCCGCGAAGTGCCGCGCCGCGAGACGGTGCTGGGGGCCCGCGACCTCTTCCAGAGCATCGAGTATCCGGCCCTGATGCACTGCAAGTCCGGTGCGGACCGCGCCGGGATCATGAGCGTCTTCTACCGCCACTTTCACCTCGGCCATCCGATCCGCGAAGCGATGACCGAGCTGGGCTTGCGCACCCTGCACGTGAAGCAGGGCAAGACCGGCGTGCTGGACTACGTGTTCGAGCGCTACCTCGAAGAGGCCGAGCCCAAGGGGATCAGCTTCGTCGACTGGGTGCAGAGCGACGCCTACGACCGCGACCGGATCAAGGGCGACTTCATCACCAGCTGGTGGGCCACCCTGCTGACCGACAAACTGCTGCGGCGGGAGTAGCCGGGGACATGTACCGCAGGTACGTGTCCCCCAATCGAGCGACCGGATTCAGGGGACACGTACCTTCGGTACATGTCCCCATTGATCAGTGGCTATGATCGTCGTCTTCCGGGTCCAGCAGCTTGTGCGCGTGGATGATGAAGTAGCGGGCGTGGGCGTTGTCGACGGTCGCCTGGGCCTTGGACTTCCAGGCCTTCCAGGCCTCGGCGTAGTTCGGATAGGCGCCGACGAACTCGACCTTGCTGAGGTCGCGGAACTCGACGTCCTGGACGTCCTTCAGTTCACCACCGATGACGATGTGCAGCAGCTGTTTATCCGGCATGTGCGGGGGCCCTTCCGCGTGAGTCAGTTCGGCAGGTCGATATGCCGGACGCGCTCCAGGATCAACGGGTGCAGCGACGGCGCAGCGGAAACCAGGCTCGGCAGCCGGGTGTTCGTCTGGTTGTAGGCGTAGCCGCGGCCCTTGTGATCCGTACAGACCGCCCTCGCCTCCCGGCAGATCAGGTCGGCGGCGGCGAGGTCCCACTCGCTCTTGCCGTTGAGCGCCAGGGCGGCGTCAAACCGGCCGTCGGCGACCAGGCACATGCGGTAGGCGATCGAGTTGCGGGTCTCGATATGCATCGGCGGCCAGGGCTCCCGCCAGGCCGGATGCTTGAACATCGGGGCGTCACCGAGCATGCGGCAGTCTTCAACGCGATCCTGGGCGCTGGCGGTGATCAGGGCGCTGTTCAGGAAGGCGCCGCCGCCGGCTGTGGCGGTGAAGGTCTCGTCGAGCTCCGGCGCGAACACCACGCCTGCGACCGGCTTGCCGTTCTCGACCACCGCGACTGACACCGCCCACCAAGGCTTGCCCTTCAAAAACGCGACGGTGCCGTCGATAGGATCGACGACGAACAGCCGCGACTTGTCGAGCCGCGCGGGGTCGTCAGCGGTCTCCTCCGACAGCCAGCCGTAGTCTGGACGGGCGGCGCCCAGGCGCGTCCGCAGCAGGGTGTCGACAGCGATATCGGCGTTGGTCACCGGCGAGCCGCCGGTCTTGGACCAGGTTTCCAGCCCCTCGCCCTTCAGGCGCCGGGCCAGTTCGCCGGCCTCGCGCGCCGTATCAAGGATGAGGGCCAGGTCGTCGATCATCGGCCGGCGATCGGCATGGCGTCGACCAGCAGCGACGGGGCGTTGGCGGCGCCGCGGAACTCCAGGTCCGAGCCGGGGATCAGCCGGCCCCAGATGTCGATCAGGTTGCCGGCGACGGTGATCTCGGTGACCGGATAGGCGATCTCGCCGGCCTCGAACCAGAAGCCCGAGCAGCCCACCGACCAGTCGCCGGTGTTGGAGTTCAGCGACGGGCCGAACATCGAGGTGATCAGCAGGCCGTCGCGGGCGTCGGCCATCAGTCCGGCGAGATCGCGCGCGCCCGGCTGGAGCGTCAGGTTGCTCGTCGAGACGCCCGGCGGACCGGCGAGACCGCGCGAGGCGTGGCCGGTCGTCTCCAGCCCCAGCTGCTTAGCCGAAGAGGTGTTGAGCAGCCACGTCGTCAGGACGCCGTCCTCGATCAGCGCCATCCGTCGGTTCGCCACGCCTTCGTCGTCGAACGGCGAAGATCCGAGGCCGCGCACCTTGTGCGGATCGTCGATCAGATTGACGCCCGGGCTGAACAGCGACTGGCCGAGCCGGTCCTTCAGGAAACTGACGCCGCGTGCGACAGCGGGACCGGAGATCGCACCGATCAGCGGGCCGATCAGCGACATCGCGAGCCGGTTCTCGAAGATCACCGGCGCAGTCGTCGAGTCGATCTTGCGGGCGCCGAGACGCTGGACAGCGCGTTTGCCGGCTTCCGCGCCGATGGCGGTGGCGGAGGGCAGGTCCGCGCCGTGGCGAACCGTGCGCCCTTCCCCGCCGCGCTCCATGGCAGAGCCCTCGCCGGCGACCGCCGAGGCCGACAACGAGAAGCCCGAAGCCCGGTGCAGGCCGGAGAAGCCCTCGCTGGTCACCAGCCGCCATTGCGCCGCCGACCAGGCGGCCGAGCCGCCGTCGGAGTTGGTGACGCCCGCGACGGCGCGAACCGCCGTCTCGGCCTCGCGCGCCATGTCTTCGAGCGCCTCAGGGGAAGGCTCGGCGGCGTCGAACAGGTCTAGGTCGGGGAACGGGCCGGTCGCCAGCCGGTCGGCGGACGCGAACCCTGCGTAGGGATCCTCCGGCGCGAGCCGGGCCATGGCGACCACCCGCTCGATCAGCTTGCGACGGCCTTCGGCGGAAACGTCCGAGCCCGACACCACCGCCTGGCGCTTTCCGACGAACACCCGGATGCCCAGGTCGCGAGCCTCCTCGCGCTCGACCTCTTCCAGATCGCCCATCCGGACATTGACCGAAAGCGACTGACGTTCGGCAAACACGGCCTCGGCCGCGTCGGCGCCGGCCTTCAGGGCGTCGGCGACCGCTTCATGCAACAGGGTTTCGTCCATGACCCGGTTATGGGGACGACGGGGGGCCGGGGCAACCCGGGGACATGCACTTCGGTGCAGGCTCCCGGTGGCCTACAGGATTGCCGAAATCAGTGTCGCCGCGATGAGGAAGACATAGGCGCACCAGGTCATGGTCATGCCCAGCGCCCGCGCGACCGAGGTGCTGACGCTGTTGTAGAGGCCAATGGCGTGCACCACGCGTCCGACCAGCAACAGGAAGCCGGCGATATGGACCAGCAGGGGAGTTGCCCCTGACAGATCGAGCACGATCAGGCCGGCGAGGCCCGTCGGCACGTATTCCGTGGCGTTGCCGAAGGCGCGGATCGCCTGGGCCAGCTCCGGGATGCCTTCATCGCCGAGGAAGACCTTGTGCTTGTTGCGCAGCTGGACAACCAGCAGGGACAGCACCAGGACCAGCAGGATGTGCAATCCGACCCAGAGGGCGGCCGCATGCCCCACGTTTGTTCCGTCCATCAAGCATCCTTCCCCGAAAGCGCTGGTCAGCGGCGCGCGATTAACCTTGCTTTCGTCCTCGAGGGCAAGCGGTCAACCGGCGACCTCGCGACCCACGGGGTAGAGCATATACTGGTCGTCGGAGTATGGCGTGCGGTCGTAGAACCAGCCGAGCCGGGCGTCCGGGTTCGCGGCGAAGGCCGGGTCGGCCGCGAGTTTCGCCTCGAACGCGGCCTTGAGCGCCGGGTCCGCATCAAGCATGCGCTGGGCCAGCGGCGCGATGGCGTAGCCCTCAATGTACTCGGTGCGCTGAAGGATTTCGGGGAAGAAACCCCAGGCGAAGAAGCCCTCGTCACTTTCCGGCTCGAGCAGCAGAACCGCCAGCTCGCCGAGAGGCTGATCCACCGGCACCCGCACCGAGCCGACCGGCATCACGACGGTGCGGGTCTCCCAGACAGCCTTGCCCGGCTCAATGCCGACACGGCCCTCATTGGCGCGAGCGGCAAGCTTCGCGCCGGGAAGGCGCGCCATCGACAGCGTCACGGTGCGAGGCGCGGTCAGGGTCTCCATGGCGATGCCGTGCAGCCGCAGGCGCGCGATCACCTCCGGCTTGGTCGCTGGCGCCCAGTAGGCCTGCGGCGGGGTAAGCGTCAGCGTGGCGGTCGAGGTGAACAGGGGCTGCTGCCAGGGCGTCCTGTCCGCCTTGCCCAGCCAGCGGATCTCGTCGCGGCCGGAGGCGGCTGACCTGAATGTCTCGTACTCCACGCCAAGGAAGGCGCGCGTTCCGATCGGCGTGGGCGAGGGCTTCCAGCCCGTCAGGACCCCGGTCGGCCGCCGGGCGCGGTCGGCGGCGATGGCGGCCTTGAGCCCCGCCGCGTCCGCCGCCACGGATTTCAGCGCGGACTCGAGCAGCACATACATGCCCAGCACCCGCTGCCTGTACGGCTTGAGGGAGTGGTTCTCGACCAGGATCGCCGGCATATGGCGCGCATCGCCGTAGCCGTTCGACAGACGCAATCCGGTCGGGCCGACGAACAGGCCCGCCCTCGGCGCCCGGTCGTCGACGGCGAAGATCAGCGGTCCCGGGATGTGACCGGCTTTGGTCAAAGCCTTGTAGACCGAGGGCTTCAGGGCGCTATTGAGCCATCCGGCGATGGCCGGGGAGCGGGTGAAACCGCCGTCCTCGCCCTCGAAGCCAAAGGTGACGTCGTACTGGTAGTCGATCCCGTCGGTGACATGCAGGTCGAAGTACAGGCTGGGATCGAACCGGTTGATCAGGCCGACCATCGCCCGCATCTCCGGCGCGTCGAGCTTGCCGTAGTCGCGGTTGAGGTTGAGGTTCTGGGCGGTGGTCCGCCAGCCCTGACTGACCGGCCCCCGCTGGTTGGGGCGGTTCCAGGGACTTGTGCGCTCGTGGGCGTCGGCGCTGAAGATCGGCACGAAGACAAAGTTGGCTCCGTCCAGCAGGTCGTCCTTGCCCTTGAAGGCGATGTCCCGCAGCAGCATCAGACCGGCGTCCTTGCCGTCGATCTCGCCGCTGTGGATCCCGGCCTGGGCCAGGATGAGCGGCTTGTCCGGATCGAACCGGTCCTGGTCCTTGCTGGCGATGACCACATAGAGGTCGCGGCCCTGCGGGGTCTTGCCGAACACCTCCAGGCGGATCAGCGGCGAGGCGGCGTCGAGCTTTTTCAGCCAGGCGATGGTTTCGTCATAGCCGGGCGTGGCGGTCAGCCCCGTGACCTCGGACGGTGTGATCCAGGGGTCATCTGCCTTGACGACCAGCCGCTCGCTCTTGCCCTTCCACGGCAGCGCCGGCGGCAGGGAGTCCGTCTCCCATGGCGCGGCGGCGAGGGCCGGTGTCGCGAGGACGACAGCGGCGGCGAGAGCGAGAAGGGTACGCATCGGTTGGCCTTGTAACTCAGCGGGTTGAGGACGGGGCACGATCACGCGTCATGCTCCAGCCGTCCCCCTGGAACAAGGCGACTGCCGACCGGCCCACCGTGAAGGCATGGTACCCCACCAGGATGATCAGAGCTGTCAGCACGATGCGTCGGCGCTGCGCCAGGGCGGCGACGAGGGTTGCGGTCGTAAACAGGGCAAGGCCGCCCCAGAAGACCGGCGGCAACCGCAGCCGCGCCAGCTCGCCGCTGAAGTTGGCCAGAACGAAGAAGCTGATCGCCATGATCCAGTTGGCCGACAGCACACACAGCAGCACCAGCCGGCGGTGGACCCAGAAGTGCTCGTCCAGCGACTGTCCCGGCTTGATCTCGCGCGGAAACACCGAGGTGGCGGCGACATAGAAGGTGCTGGCCACGAACAGGCCGAGGACCAGAAGCGACAGGTTGAACGGCGCGTTGCGGAAGATCAGCCAGGCCTGGTTCCAGAAGGTCGCGATATCGACCGCGACGAAGGCTCCGAGCAGCAGGGTCAGGGCGCCGATGCGGACAGTGCGCCGTTCGTGAACCAGCCGGGCGAAACCACCGACCAGCTCGGCCGCGGAGAAGCCCAGCAGCAGGCCGTAGAAGCTGAAGAAGAACTCGAACGGACTCATCCGCCAAGACCTGGCGGCAGGGCCGTACGTACGGCGATGAACAGGTAGATGGCGGTGTGTATTCCGACCAGCACGGTGAATACCATCCCGCGACGTGTCAGGGCGGCCGGTACGATCAGGAGCACGTAGAGGCTCATGGTCACGCCGTAGTTGGCCATTAGAAGCGCGCCTTGCGGCCTTGCCAGGATCGACGGGGACGCCACGGCCAGCATGAGCAGGTTGGCCAGGGTCGTCAGGAGCAGGACCATCCGCTTGTTGGCCCAGAAGTGATCGTCCAGCGACTGCCCCTCCTTGAGGGCGTAGGGGAAGATCAGGGACGTGGCGATGAAATAGACCAAAGCGATCAGAAGACCTGCCACCAGCAGTCCGTAGCTGAAGGGCGCATCCCGGAAGGCGGCCCAGGCGGCATCCCAGAAGCTGGCGATGTCCAGCGCGACAAACGTCGCCAGCAAGGGCGTCAGGTAGCCGATCCGGACCGTCGTGCGATGCTGCAGCGCCAGGGCCAGACCCGTCGCCATGGCCGCCACCGACAGTCCGAGCAGCAGCCCGTAGAAGCTGAAGAAGAACTCGAACGAACTCATGCCGCTCCCCCGCGACCCCTGTGGTTCGACAAGGCTACTTCCAGATCGGCTTGCCGTCGCCGGGCAATCCGAGCTTGCCCCAGATCTCGCTGACGCGGTCGACGACCTCCTGGTCCATGCGGATCTTCTCGCCCCATTCGCGGTGGGTTTCGGGCGGCAACTTGTTGGTCGCGTCGAGCCCGATCTTCGAACCCAGACCGCTCTCGGGGCTGGCGAAGTCGAGGTAGTCGATCGGGGTGTTCTCGATCACGGTGATGTCGCGCGCCGGGTCCATCCGGGTGCTGAGCGCCCACATGACATCCTTCCAGTCACGGGCGTTGATGTCGTCGTCCACGACGATCACCCACTTGGTGTACATGAACTGGCGAAGATAGCTCCAGACGCCCAGCATCACCCGCTTGGCATGACCCGGGTAGGCCTTCTTCATCGACACCACGGCGATGCGGTAGCTGCAGCCCTCGGGCGGCAGCCAGAAGTCGACCACCTCCGGAAACTGTTGCTGGAACAGCGGGATAAAGACCTCGTTCAGGGCTTCACCCAGCACCGACGGCTCGTCCGGCGGCCGGCCGGTGAAAGTGGTGTGGTAGATGGCGTCCTTGCGCATGGTGATCGCGCTGACCTTGAACACCGGGAACTTCTCGACGCTGTTGTAGTAGCCGGTGTGGTCGCCGTAGGGGCCCTCGTCCTCGAACTCGTCGAGCAGGACGTGACCTTCGATGACGATCTCGGCCTGCGCCGGGACCATCAGCGGCACGGTCTTCGCGGGCACCAAATCGACCTTCGATCCGCGCAGCAGGCCGGCGAACTGGTACTCCGACAGGGTGTCGGGCACCGGCGTCACGGCGGCGAGGATCACGCCCGGATCCGCGCCGATCACCGCGCAGGCGGGCAGCGGATCGCGGCGGCCGGCCTTCTTGTGGCGGCCGTAGTGCTGGGCCCCGCCGCGGTGGGCCAGCCAGCGCATGATCGCGCGGTCCTTGCCCAGCACCTGCATGCGGTAGATGCCAAGGTTGAAGTCGTCCTCCTTGGAGTCCGACGGCCCCTTCGTGACGATCAGCGGCCAGGTGATCAGCGGCGCCGGCTCGCCTGGCCAGCAGGTCTGGACCGGCAGCCTGGTCAGGTCGATCTGGTCGCCCTTGAAGACCAGCTCCTGCACCGGCGCCTTCTTCACGACCTTCGGCCGCATGGACATCACGGTCTGCGCCAGCGGCAGCAGCTCCATGGCGTCCTTGATGCCGCGCGGTGGTTCGGGCTGGCGCAGGAAGGCCAGCAGCTCGCCGACCTCGCGCAGTTCGCCGGCGGTGGTGCGCGGCTCACCGCCGAGGGTCACGCCCAGCGCCACCCGCTTCACCGTGCCGAACAGGTTGGCCAGACAGGGCATCGGCGAGATCGTGCCGTCTTCCATGACCGGTTTCTCGAACAGCACCGCCGGTCCGCCGGTCGCCAGCAGACGCGTGCAGATCTCGGTCATCTCAAGCACGGTCGAAACCGGCTCGGTGACCCGTACCAGTTCGCCGTCCGCTTCCAGTTTGGCGATGAAGTCCCGCAGCGACCGATAGGCCAAGGTGTTGCTCCTGTTACGCGCGGCGGAAGCTAGGGCGACGGCCCCGCCCTGTCACGCCGTCTGCGGTCGATTTCGCGCCAGCCGGCCGTCGATCCACACCAGGAGCAATGCGGGCAGGTAGAAGCCCAGCACCAGGCCGACCATGTTCGCGAGAACGGCGGGATAGCCCAGCTTGGCCACGTCCATGAACGGATAGGGGTAGAAGCCGCTCACCGCACCGTGAAGCAGGGTCCAGAGGCCATAGATCGCCGGCACGCCCAGCCAGATCGCCGCATCCCGCCAGCGCAGGCCGCCGCGCGGCGTGAAGACCAGCCAGTCGACCAGCATCGCCAGCGGCATGACGTAGTGCAGCATGTAGTCGTTGGCGAGTTGCAGCCCCTGCGGATGCCAGAGGGATCGCAGCAGCAGGTGGTAGATGATCATCACCACCAGGGCGAACGCCGTCACGGCGCCGCGCGGGCTGGCGGCTGACCACCAACGGCCGGCCTTCGACTCCGGCGCAAACGCAGGCGCCGAGAAGGCCAGCGCGATCAGGAAATTGGTCACGATGGTGAAATAGCTGACGTACTCGACCGTCCGCTCGAGGATCGCCGCGACGGTCAGGGCCTTGAGAAACAGGCCGTACTGGATGCCCAGGGTGAGCCAGGCCAGCACGGCGAAAATCCGTCGATAGAGTATCATGCGCCCCCCGGCGTTCTGACCGCCTCAGCCGGCGGCGTCCCTAGCCTGGACCATGGCCCTGGTCGCAGATTTTCGCCAGCGACGTTCGAGGAAACCCTTCAGCTGATCGGGATCGAGCGTTTCCAGCCGGGCCAGTACGGTAGGATAGTCCTTGTAGTGCGCCGTGAAATGAAAGGTCTGCGGCTCGACCTCGATCAGCAGGTCCCGCTCGTCGAACGGGACGTCCATGATCACCGCGCTATCGTCCTCCTTGCGGACACGGGTCAGGAACTTGCCGTTGATCTTGTAGGACGGCTGGCCATAGCTCATGCCCTCCTCGACGCCCGGCAAGGCCATGACGATGGCGTGGAACGCGTCGCGGGTCATCGCCCCCTCCCTCAGTAGGCCAGCGCGATGCCGTCCTTGCGCATCTCGGTCGCTGCGGCGTAGCGACCGGGCCAGCGCTCGATGGCCTGGTAGCCGCCAAAGCCGCCAGGGTTCGGACCGAGCTTCCAGCCGATCGCCGCCAGCGCCGCCTTCGTCGCCTCCGGCACGCCGCTTTCCAGATGCAGTTCGCCCGGCTGGCCGTAGGAGATGCCCGTCGGCTCTGAACCGCCCTCATGGTGCCAGCGCGGACTGTCGCCGGCGGCCTGCAGGTCGAGGCCAAAGTCGACCATGTTGCTGATGATCTGGGCCTGGCCCTGCGGCTGCATGTCGCCGCCCATGACGCCGAAGCTCAGCCAGGGCTGGCCGTCGCGAACCGCGAAGCCCGGGATGATGGTCTGGAACGGCCGCTTGCCCGGCGCATAGAGGTTGGGGTGGCCGTCGGTCAGGGAGAACAGCTCGCCGCGATCCTGGAACATGAAGCCCATCCCGTCGGGCGACAGGCCGCTGCCCATCCCGCGATAGTTGGACTGGATGATCGAGACCATCATCCCGTCGGCGTCGGCGGTGGTGAAATAGGTGGTGTCGCCCTTCGAGGGCGCCTGGCCGGGATAGATCGGGTTCAGGATGCTGTCCGGCCGGATCAGCTTCGCCCGTTCGGCTGCATAGGCCTTGGAATTCAGCCACTCCAGCGGGATCTTCCCGAAGTCGGGATCGGCGAAGTAGCGGGCGCGGTCCTCGTAGGCCAGGCGCTTGGCTTCAACCGCGTGGTGGATCGCCGCCGCCGACTGGAAGCCCATCGCCTTGACGTCGAACGTCTCGAGGATGTTCAGCAGCTGCAGGGTCGACAGGCCCTGGCTGTTGGGCGCCAGGCCGTAGACGTCGACGCCGCGATAGCCGCTGACCAGCGGAGTGGTCCATTCGCTCTTGTGCGCGTTGAGATCGGCCCGGGTCATCCAGCCGCCGATGCGCTTGAAGTAGGCCTCGATGCCCCGGGCGATCTCGCCGTTGTAGAAGGCGTCGCGGCCGCCGGCGGCGATCTTGCGATAGGTT
>CAIOHT010000139.1 GCA_903858185.1 uncultured Caulobacterales bacterium | reverse complement strand
TTCGAGCGCGGCTTCGCGATCTGGTCGCTGGACACCGCGACCGGCAAGGCGACCCAGGTGCCGGTCACGCTCCAGGGCGCCCCGGCGGCGGCGGGCGAAACCCGGCTGACCCTGTCTGACTTCAACGACATGGTCCTGTCGCCAGACGGCAAGAAGGTCGCGGTGGTCGCCCGTGGCGAACTGTTCGCCACCACGGCCAAGGACGGCGGCGTGGCCCAGCGGGTCACGCGCACGGTGGGCCTTGAGCGTGATCCGGTCTGGTCGCGGGACTCCAAACGCCTGCTCTATGTGTCCGAACGCGGCCAGGCGGCCAATCTCTACCAGTACGACTTCGCAACAGGCGCCGAACGGGCCCTGACGACGGGAACGGCGCGCAACACGGTTCCGGCCTGGTCGCCCGACGGCAAGATGATCGCCTACATTCGCGGCGGCCAGGAACTGCGCGTCATCACCCTCGGCGGCGACGGCGGGGTGGCGAAGGACGTGGCGATCTTCACCGGCGCCCTGGGCGGGTTCGAGGACGGCACGCCGGTCTGGTCGCCCGACAGCCGCTGGCTGGCCTTCACGGTCACCGACCGCAAGGCCTTCGACAACATCCACGTGATTCCGGCGGCCGGCGGTCAGGCCCGGCCGATCAGCTTCCTCGCCAATGGCCAGACGGGCGGCCGCATCGCCTGGTCGCCGGACGGGACCTACATCCTCACAGACACCAGCCAGCGCAGCGAGGAAGCGCGGATCCTGCGCATCGACCTGCTGCCGAACACGCCGAAGTACCGCGAGGACGCGTTCCGCGAACTGTTCCGCCCCACCCCGAGCAGCCCCGAACCGACGCCACCCGCCTCCGACACGCCGCCGGCCGAGGAGCCCGCGCCGGCTCCCGCCACCGCCAAGCCCGGCAAGGCTGCGGCGACACCGGCCAAGCCTGCGACCAAACCGGTTCCGCCGGTGAAGATCGTCTTCGAGGGCATCCGCGAGCGGGCCTCCTTCCTGCCGCTGGGCATGGACGTCGGCGGCCCGATCATCAGCCCGGACGGCAAGACCCTGCTGTTCCCCGGCTTCCAGGCCGGGGCGGTCAACTACTACACCTGGAACCTCGACGAACTGGCCAAGGATCCGCCGGTTGCGGTCCAGCTGACCTCCAGCCGCAAGTCCAAGGGCGCGGCGGTGTTCACCCCGGACTCGAAGTCGATCTTCTATCTCGACGACGGGTCGGTCATCTCCACGCCGGTCGAGAGCCCCAAGCCCAAGCCGCTGCCGGTCACCGCCGAGATGGAGGTCGATTTCGACGCCGAGAAGACCGTCGTCTTCGACCAGGTCTGGGGCATCCTCGACCGCGGCTTCTATGACCCGAAGTTCCACGGCGTGGACTGGAAGGCGCTGCGGACGACCTTCGCACCCTACATCGCCGGCGCCCGCACGGGCGACGAGCTGCGGCGCGTCCTCAACCTGATGATCGGCGAGTTGAACGCCTCCCACACCGGCATGCGCGGTCCGGACACCAGCACGACGCCGGGCCGGGTCGGCGACCTCGGCCTGCGCTTCGACCGCGAGGCCTACGAAGCCGGCAAGGGCCTGCTGATCAAGGAGGTGATCACCCTCGGCCCGGCCTCGATCGAGGGCAGCATCAAGCCGGGCGAGACGCTGGTCGCGGTCAACGGCGAAAAGCTCGCGCCCGGCGTCAGCCTCGACCGCCTGATGCGCGGTCAGACCGGCAAGCGGGTGGTCCTGACCATCGCCGCCGCCGGCGATGCCGCGAAGACCCGCGAGGCCGTGGTTCGCCCCGTCTCGGTCGGCGTCGCCTCGGGCCTGATCTACCGCCAGTGGGTCGCCGACCGCCGCGCCTGGGTCGAACGCGTCAGCGGCGGCAAGCTCGGCTACGTCCATATTGCCGACATGAGCGACGCCTCGCTGGAGCAGCTCTACATCGACCTCGACGCCGAGAACCAGGGCCGCCAGGGCGTGGTCATCGACCTGCGCAACAACAACGGCGGCTACGTCAACGGCCACGCGCTCGATGTCTTCACCCGCCGCAACTACCTGATGATGACGGCCCGCGACCGGTTCCCGGTGCCCAGCCGCCAGAACCTCGGCCAGCGGGCCCTCGGCCTGCCGACGGTGCTGGTGATCAACGAGAGCTCGCTGTCCGACGCCGAGGACTTCACCGAGGGCTACCGCTCGCTCGGCCTCGGCAAGGTGGTCGGCAAGCCGACGGCCGGCTGGATCATCTACACCGGCTCGCGCGGCCTGATCGACGGCTCCTCGGTCCGCCTGCCGTTCATCCGCGTCGAGGACCTGCGCGGCCAGAACATGGAGGGCAACCCCCGCCCCGTCGACATCGACGTCGCCCGCCCCCTCGGCGAAACCTGGACCGGCAAGGACGCGCAACTGGATGCGGCGGTGAAGGTGCTGCTGGGGAAATAGTCCTCTCCACGACGCGGAGAGGTCAGATGACACCCTGCTGACACTCCCCTGTCAGCAGCGCCCCCTAGCCTTCCCGCCCCCGCGGCCCTACCTTCGCGTTCATGGCCCGTTCCCCGCAGAGACCGGCAGGCGTCGAGGACGTCTCCGCCGCCTTCATCCATGATCTGGCCAACGCCGCCACGCCGCCGATGTGGATGCCGCACCGGCCCGCCCGGCCGCCCAAGTCCGAGGGCGGCCGCCGGTTCAACCTGGTCAGCGACTACGACCCCGCCGGCGACCAGCCGACGGCCATCGCCGAGCTCGTCGCGGGCATCAACGAGCGCGAGCATGACCAGGTGCTGCTGGGCGTCACCGGCTCGGGCAAGACCTTCACCATGGCCAGCATCATCGCCGAGACCCAGCGTCCGGCCCTGATCCTCGCCCCGAACAAGACCCTCGCGGCCCAGCTCTACAGCGAGTTCAGGAGCTACTTCCCGGACAACGCGGTCGAGTATTTCGTCAGCTACTACGACTACTACCAGCCGGAGGCCTACGTCCCGCGCACGGACACCTTCATCGAGAAGGACTCCAGCCGCAACGAGCAGATCGACCGCATGCGCCACGCCGCCACCCGCGCGGTGCTGGAGCGTGACGACGTGATCATCGTCGCCTCGGTCAGCTGCATCTACGGCATCGGCTCGGTCGAGACCTACACGGCCATGACCTTCGAGCTGGCGGTCGGCCAGAAGCTCGACGACCGCCAGCTGGTCGCCGACCTGGTCGCCCAGCAGTACAAGCGCAATGATGCCAGCTTCGAACGCGGCACCTTCCGCAAGCGCGGCGACACGATCGAGATCTTCCCCGCCCACTACGAGGACCGCGCCTGGCGCATCGGCCTGTTCGGCGACGAGATCGAGACGATCCAGGAGTTCGATCCGCTGACCGGCCGCAAGACCGCCGACCTGCCCAGCGTGAAGATCTACGCCAACAGCCACTACGTCACGCCGCGCCCCACGCTCAACCAGGCGATCACCCACATCAAGGCCGAGCTCAAGGAGCGCCTCGACTGGATGATCGCCAACGGCAAGCTGCTGGAGGCCCAGCGCCTCGAACAGCGCACCCGTTTCGACATCGAGATGATCGAGACCACCGGCAGCTGCGCCGGCATCGAGAACTACAGCCGCTACCTGACCGGCCGCCGGCCGGGCGAACCGCCGCCGACCTTCTTCGAATACATCCCCGACAACGCCCTGCTGTTCACCGACGAGAGCCACCAGACGGTGCCGCAGATCGGCGCCATGTACCGCGGCGACTACCGCCGCAAATGGACCCTGGCCGAATACGGCTTCCGCCTGCCCAGCGCGCTCGACAACCGCCCGCTCAAGTTCGAGGAGTGGGAGGCGATGCGGCCGCAGACGGTCCACGTCAGCGCCACCCCCGGCCCCTGGGAGATGGACAAGGCCGGCGGCGTGTTCGCCGAACAGGTCATCCGCCCGACCGGCCTGATCGACCCGCCGGTCGAGGTCCGCCCGGTCAACAAGGACGGCGCCAGCCAGGTCGACGACGTCATCGCCGAGGCCCGCGACATGGCCGCCCGCGGCTACCGCACCCTGGTCACGGTCCTCACCAAGAAGATGGCCGAGGACCTCACCGAATACATGCACGAGCAGGGCCTGCGCGTGCGCTACATGCACAGCGACGTGGACACGCTCGAGCGCATCGAGATCATCCGCGACCTGCGCCTGGGCGCCTTCGACATCCTGGTCGGCATCAACCTCCTGCGGGAAGGCCTCGACATCCCCGAGTGCGGCCTGGTCGCGATCCTCGACGCCGACAAGGAGGGCTTCCTCCGCTCGGAAACCTCCCTGATCCAGACCATCGGCCGCGCCGCCCGCAACGTCGACGGCAAGGTGATCCTCTACGCCGACCGCATCACCGGCAGCATGGAACGCGCCATGGGCGAGACCAGCCGCCGCCGCGAGAAGCAGCACGCCTGGAACCTGCAGCAGGGCATCACGCCCGAGAGCATCAAGAGCCGCATCAAGGACATCCTCGCCTCGCCGTACGAGCGCGGCGACCGCGTCAACGTCGACGTCGGCGTGGCCGAGGACGCGCGCCCGTTCCTGGGCAGCAACTTCCAGGCGACGCTACGCGACCTCGAAACGAAGATGCGCGAGGCCGCCGGCAACCTGGAGTTCGAGACCGCCGCGAGGCTACGCGACGAGATCAAGCGCCTGAAGATGATGGACCTGGAGTTCGCCAACGACCTGATGACCGGCGAGGGCGAGACGGCGGACAAGGCCGCGCCGATGAGGGAGCGGAAGGCGGCAAGGGCGGAGGCGCAGGAGCGGTTCAGGAAGGGGCGGCTGTAACCCGATCCTCCCCACACCGTGGGGAGGGGGACCACGCGGAGCGTGGTGGAGGGGTGTCGCGCCTTGTCAGCCCAGCGCTGGAAGCCCCTGCTTTGCCAGCATCTCTACGAGCGCCGATCGTGTGATGCCCAACCTGTGAGCTGTTGCGTCAATTGCCGCCAGTATCCCTGAATCCAGCGAAAGGTTCGCTTTCACCGGTCGACCAAGGTGCCTGATAAGCGGCACGCTGGCTAAGGTTGCCAAGATGCCCTCGGCTTCGGCCTCTGCGCGGATGAGGGCAGCCGCCCGAGGCTTCGGCGCGGCGCCACCCTGCGCTTCGATCGCTTCCATCCAGTCCCGAAGCACTTCTGCGGCGTTGTCGAGCGCTTCTTCCAGAGTTGCGCCCATCGCTACGCATCCCGGACAATCGGGAATGACGACTCCGAAGGCTCCGGGCTCTCCGTCGATCAGACCAACATATCTCGTCATAAATGGGCTCCGCACAGATGGCTCACCATCCGGCCGCCTTGTAGATTGCTCTCGCAACACCCGGCGAAAGATGCCGGTGACGCGGAACAGCAATCACTCCGACACGGTCCGGGTGACGAAAAAGGTCGTGCTTTCCGCCACCGTCGTTGGTCCAGCCCTCGGCTTCGAGTCGTCGGACAATGTTGGCGCGGGCCATTTCGGGAGGCGGCAAGCGACACCTTTGTGCGTAGTTTTATGCGCACAACTAGCGGATGGCAATGCCGTTACCATTGCGCGCATTGAAAATTTATGCTTCTTATAATAGCACTACAATCCGGTGCAGCAATGCCGACGTTCATGGTCCTCAGTCGCGTCGACGCTTACGTCGACTACATCACGGAGGTGGAGGCCGATTCCGCCGACGAGGCAGTAGAGTTGGCCTACGAAGGCGACCCGTCGGTGATTTGGCGGGAGCAAGGCATTGTCGAGTTCGACGCTCGTCACGTCGTAGCCCTCGACGCCGACGGTTCGGAAATCGAGTCGACCGCACGCGGTAAGAGCTGATTAGCCAAACACACCGCAGTCTCCGCCCATGGCGGAAGACGACAGCTCCTGGAGCAACCTCGGGTTCGCGGAAGAGCGGGCCGTCTTTGTAAGCGCCTCCCAGAACGCCCGCGTGCTGTCCGAAGGCTGGGTGGCGGCGCACATGTTCTGCCCCGGCTGCGGGGCGGCGCGACTTGATCCGTTCGCCAACAATTCACCCGTCGCGGATTTCGGTTGCCCGGCCTGCGGCGAGGAGTTCGAGCTGAAGGCGAAGAAGGGCCGGCTGGGGCGCAAGGTGGTGGATGGCGCATACAGCGCCATGAGCGCCCGCCTCGCCCAGCCCAACAACCCCAGCCTCATGGTCATGGGCTATGACCGCGACCGGACGCGCGTCACCGACCTGATCGTCGTGCCCAATCACTTCTTCACCCAGTCGATTATCGAACCGAGGAAGCCGCTCGGCCCCCACTGTCGACGCGCCGGCTGGCAGGGTTGCAACATCCTGATCGGCGACGTGCCGGTCGCGGGCAGGATCAGCCTCATCCGCGACAGCCTTCACGTGCCCAAGGCGACCGTTCTGGCTCAGTGGCAGGCCACCCTGTTCCTGCGGGACTCGGGGATCGCTGCGCGCGGCTGGCTGCTTGAGGTGATGAAGGCCGTCGAGGATATCGGCCGGACCGAATTCACGCTCGACGACGTCTATGCCTACGAGGGTCGACTATCGGCGCTCTATCCCGGAAACAACAATGTCCGCCCGAAAATCCGCCAGCAACTTCAAGTCCTGCGCGACCGGGGTTTCCTCGAATTCGGCGGTCGTGGCGTGTATCGGCGTCGAGCCTTCCACTAGCCCCCACGAGCCTTTGACCAACCTGGACCGTCCGGCACGCTCGCCTGCATGAGATTTAGGGATACTTTCCTCTCCCGGAGGGAGAGGTGGCCCGGCAGCCCCGGGTCGGAGAGGGATGCACCGCTGGTGGGCGAAATGGGCGGCTGGTCCGTCAGCGCCGGCGCTTCCCTCTCCACCACGCGGAGTTCATCCTCGGGCGCGCGCTTCGCGCGACCCGGGGGCGTGGTCCCCCTCTCCCTCCGGGAGAGGAATGAGATCCGCTAGGTCTTCCCCCTCAGCAGCGCCACGATCGCCATGGCGTGGCCGTGGCCCAGGTCGAAGTCGTCCTTGAGCCACTGGACGATCTGGCCGGCCTTGACGCCGGGGCGCAGGCCGGCGGCGTCGGCGAAGCCCTTGTCGGCGGCCATGGTCCTGAAGTCGGCCGGGGTCTTGCCGGTCTTCGCCTGGATGTTGTCGAGGTAGGCCTGAAAGCTCATGGCGGGATCGTCGCAAGGCGGCGCGGGGGGTCAAGTCTATCGATCCTCCCCACGCAGTGGGGAGGGGGACCGCCGGGACGGCGGTGGAGGGGCGGCGCCGGGGTCGCCGGAGAAGCCGGAATTCAGGATGGGGCCGCACAGGCTTGCGCTGCCCCTCCACCAGCCTCCGGCTGGTCCCCCTCCCCGCTTCGCGGAGAGGATCGCCGTCAGCGCGGCTGCGTCCAGAGACTCCCGCCCCGTATAAACCCGCGACATCGCGGGACATTTGCGAGACTCCGCTACCGAAAATCGCGGCGACAATCCCCGCCCCCGCAGCCGGCCGCATACTGCCCGGCATGAAAGCGCATCCGACGACCACCTATGTCACCGCCTCCCGCCGGACCTGGGAGATGATCCGGGCGGCCTACCTCTCCGGCCTGTCCGCCCCCAATGTCGCGGCGCGGTTCGGGGTTTCGGTGTCGGGGTTGCGCAAGCGGGCGCAGCGGGAGGGCTGGACCAAGCGCTGCCAGGCCGACTGGGCCAGCGGCGCGCAGATGGGGCCGCCGTCGGGCTGGACCGGCGCCGCGCCCGCGCCGACGCCGGCGCCGGCGCCCATCCCCGACACCGGCGACCTGCCGCCCGACCTTGCCACCCTGCACGCGATCGCCGTGCCGCCCGCGCCGCTCGACGCCCCCAGCGTGGCGCGCAAGGCCCTGTCCCTGGCCATGCGGGCCCTTACCAACGGCCGGTCCGCCGACGCCCTGCGCCTCGCCCGCGCCGCCGCGCTTATCGCCAGGCTGGACGAGGTGGTGCCGCAAAGCTGGGAGGTCGAAAACGCCGACGAGGTGGAGTCGAGACATTCAGCCCTGCAGGACCTGGCCTTCAACATCGCCGGCGAGCTGGCCGAGGCGCTGATGGCCGGCAAGGGCGAGCTGCTGCCGGCCTATCTCGAGCGGGCGCGGCAGTGGCGGCGCAACCTCGGTCTGGCGGACGACTATCAGAGCGCGTTCGAGCCGCGGGAGGAGGGATGACCTACCCCGCCGCCCGCCGCCCGCCGCGCCCGCGCCGCGCGGACCATGCGCCAGATGGCCATCAGCAGCAGGACCAAAGCCAGCGGCACGAGGATCGGGGCGGCCAGGGCGATGATCACCATGGCGACGGCCAGCGCGTCCTCGACCACCGAGACGATCGGATTGGCGAGGCCGCCGGTGGTCGCGGTGCTGGCCAGCCGCGTGCCGCTCTGGGCGGTGT
>CAIOHT010000138.1 GCA_903858185.1 uncultured Caulobacterales bacterium | reverse complement strand
TCGTCTTCGGTGCCGATGGCCTGGAGGTCGTCCGGCCAGTCCGGCGCCTGGTCGACCAGCATGCCGGCGAACCAGTGGTGCGGCTTGTCCTGGTGCAGGGTTATGCCGACCGCCTCACGGACAGCGGACGCCCGGCCGTCCGCGCCGACGATCAGTCGGCAACGGACGGTGCGTTCGAGATCGTTGTGCAGGAAGGTGACCGACGGTTCCGCGCCTGGCCTGATCTTCGTCACCAGCGCGCCGCGCAGCGTCTTCGCCCCGCGGCGGGTCGCCTCGTCGAACAGGGTCTGGCAGTGGTGCGGGTTACCGAGGGTCAGTGGCCCGGGTACGTCCGGCGCGAAGATGCCGAGTGGGAGGGTCTTGGCTTCGGCCTCGGCCGGCGTGCGGCTTTCGTCATAGGTGATGTGCCGGGTGACGTAGTGGCCGCCGCCGGCCAGCAGGGTGTCCAGCAGACCCATGCGGCGCACCTCGGTCACGCCCCAGGGCGCGATCCACTCGCCGCGGACTCGATCCTGGTAAACATCCGTCTGCTCCAGCAACAGGACATCGACGCCCGCGCCGGCCAGGCTCGCGGCAAGGGCTGAGCCCCCGACGCCGCCGCCGACGATGATGACCTCGTGAAAGTCAGACATTTGCCGCTCCGAACCGTGTTGGGCGTGACCCTAGGCCTGTCCTTCGCCTTGGCAACCGTGACCCGGCGTCAGCCGAGTACCGGCCCCATTGCGGCCTGCACCGCAGGGCGCGCGCGCAGGCGGTCCAGCCAGGTGCCGACGTCAGGTCCGACCGACAGACCCGTCCGGTCGGCCATCAGCACCAGCGGTGCGTAGCAGATGTCGGCCAGGGAGTAGTCGCCGACGAGCCAGGGCGCTGTCTCCAGGCGGGCCGCCAGCAGCCGCACATGCTGTTCAAGCTCATCCCGGCCCAGCGCCCGAACCTCGGGAGTGTCGGGAAATCCCATTGAAGCCGGCGCCAGCCAGCGTTTCCACGACAGCATCCAGGGGCCGTTGCTCCAGCACATCAGCTGCCGAACCTCTGCCCGCGCCGATGGGGATTTCGGCAGGAGCGCCGGCTCCGGACGGATCTCTTCGAGATATTCCAGGATCGCGGTCGACTCGGCGAACGCCCGCCCGTCGTCCTCCAGCACCGGGACCTGCCCGAACGGGTTGAGCGCCAGGAACTCCGGCCGGTGCGAGGCGCCGCCGGGGAGGTCGATGATCGCCTCCTCGTACGACAGCCCCTTCTCGGCGAGTGCGATACGCACCCGCCATGGCATGAGCGAGACCGGGTGCCAGTAGAGCTTCACTTTTTCGCCGCTCGTTGTCCCGGCCGGTAGGTCTCGACCACGTTTCCGGCCAGTTGCTCCTCGGTGAACAGCACCGGCTTGAAGCGCATGGCCGCGAATAGCGGGGCCTGGTCGCTGTAATGCGGGGCCGAGGCGTCCATCGTCGCTGTGCCGAACTGGTGGATGCTCTGGCTGGAGAGCACGCCGTCGCGGTCCCAGCTGACGAACATGATGAAGGTGTCGCCGGCGAGCGCCGTCAGCCGGCCGTCATCGCCCGCCTGGCCGTACACCGCCCGCAGGGTGTCCGGGCCGCCGTCGATCGGCAGGTCGACCCGGCCGCGCCGGATGCGGTTTACCTGGCCCCATTCGGGGTCGAGCCGACCGAAGTGCGTCTTCAGCAGCTTGATCGCCTCGAGCAGCGCCTGACGCGGCGTCGGGGTCTTCGGGTCGTGGCTGTCGCGGCCGGTGATCACCGGTTGGGCGGTCAGGATGGCCAGCGCCGCCCCGCGGCTGGTGACCTTCGTCGTGTAGTCCCAGCGGGCGAGGATGGCCTGGGCTGCGATGATCTCCTCGTCCCCCTTGGGATCCAGCGCCAGCAGTTCGCCGACCAGCGTCGCGACGGATGACCGGTGGCTGTAGGCCGTGTCGAACTTCCAGGCGCGGAACTCCTCCGGGGTGATCTGGTCATCCATCGCGAAGGTTTCGACCAGCCGCAGCGAACGGTTGGTCATGTTGGTCTGGATGCCCATGGTCGGGCTGAAGGCGTAGGGGTCCAGTCCGTCACCGAAAGCCGTGGCCTCGAACGGGGTGTTGTTGGCGTTGAACACCAGCCCGCCCTTCGGCTGCCAGACCTGCGGGATCTGGTCGAACGGCAGGTAGCCGGTCCAGATCAGGTCCGACCGGTCGCCGGGCAGGACGCCTGACCAGTCGACGCCCTCGCGGCGCCTGGGGAACAGGCCGTTGTAGACGTAGCCGACGTTGCCCTTCGCATCGGCGTAGACGTAGTTGATGCTCGGCAGCGCCTGCAGCGCCATCGCCGCCTTCCACTCTTCCAGCGACTGGGCCTTGTCGAGCCGCCAGTATTGCAGCGGCTGACGAACCGTATCCATGCCGGCGTAGCGGATCGCGAAGGTCCCGCCCTTTGTCCGCATCACGGGGCCGTGGGCGGAGCCCAGCACTTCCCTGCTGACCGTCCAGCTGAACGGTCCCCAGAGCTTGATGCGCAGCCGGGCGGTGGATTTGTCGAATGTCCGCCATTTGCCGTCGAGGCGGTACTCGTCCTTGTTCTCCGGATTGATGATCAGCCGGTAGATGTCGACGAGGTCAGGATTGTTGACGGTGTTGGCCCAGCCCAGATTGGCATTGTGGCCGTGCAGCATGAACGGCGAGCCGGGGAAGAACCCCCCGGCCACATGCCAGCCTTCACCACTCTCGACCACCGCCTCATACCAGGCCACCGGGCCGCTGTAAGGCTGGTGCGAGTTGACCAGTAGCCGCGTCGCGCCGTCCGACGACCGCGACGGAGCGATGGCGACGCCGTTGGAGCCCTTGGGCAGACCATCTTCCGTGGCATTGGTCAGTCGCTTCAGTTCGCCGTCGAGGCCATAGAAGAACGGTGTCTTGAACACGAAGCCGGCCGCGATGTCCTTGCCGGTGAGGGGCAGCAGGCCGGGCGTCACCTTCCCGGGATTGCGGGCCGCGTAGTAGTTCACGCCGTCAGCGTAGGCCTCAAGGACCGCCTTCACGTCGGCAGGCAGGTCGCGGTCGTACTTCGCATCGATCGTTTTCCAGACACCCAGCAGGCTGACGATGTAGTCGCCCGGCGCGGCCTTGATCCCCTCGCTGGCGGCCAGGGTTCCGCGGGTGGCCAGGGCGACGGTCTGGATCGTCTCGAAGTCATCTTCCGAATGGGCGAAGGCCAGACCAAAGGCGGCGTCTGCGTCGGTCTTGCCCAGGATGTGCGGCACGCCGAACCGGTCACGGCGGATGACCACGTCGTAGTTGCGCGCCCTCTCGATCAGGGGCGTCAGATCCGCCCTGCGCGGCGCGGTGACGGCGCTGGCGATCAGCACCGTGACGACAACGCCCAGCGCCAGCCCCACGACCGCGAGCAGGCCTCTCAGAATCAAGCGCATCCGAACTCCCCAGGATGGATCCGCGGCGATCCTGTTCCCTGGCGCAGCCCGGCGCAACGGACATCACCCAGGGCGCGCAGCGCCCGGGACAGCGACGTAACGGCAATGGTGATTTCCTTACCAAAGTCCTTGTCCGGACGATGGATGGACGCGCTTTCAGCTTGCCCGCGCGGTTCTCGCCCGTTACCGAAGTCTCCTGCGCAAGGCGTCGATACGAGAGCCACCAAAGGCCGGTTTCGAGACGCCCGTTACAAGGAGGACGCCGGTGATGGGCGGCGAATCAATTGTTCCGGGCCTGGACCAGGCTCCGACGAAGCATGGGCGACTGATCGCCTGGGTGCGCGAGATCGCGGCCCTGACCAAGCCGGCGCGGGTGCACTGGTGCGACGGCTCGGACGCGGAGTGGACCGCGCTCACCGAACTGCTGATCGAGGCCGGCACCCTCAAGCGCCTGAATCCGGAAAAACGCCCCAACAGCTTCTACGCGGCCTCCGACCCCAAGGACGTGGCGCGCGTCGAGAGCCGCACCTTCATCTGCTCCGAGAACGAGATCGACGCCGGACCGACCAACAACTGGCTCGATCCGTCGGAAATGCGGGCCGACCTTAAGCTGCTGTTCGACGGCTGCATGCGCGGCCGCACCATGTATGTCGTGCCGTTCAGCATGGGCCCGATCGGCTCGCCGATCAGCGCGCTCGGCGTGGAGATCACCGACAGCGCCTACGTCGCCGTCTCGATGCGGGTGATGACCCGGATGGGCAAGCAGGCCCTGGACCAGATGGGCGAGGACGGCTTCTTCGTACCGGCCGTCCATTCCCTTGGCGCGCCGCTGGAAGACGGTCAGGCCGACGTGCCGTGGCCCTGCAACGAGATCAAGTACATCGTCCACTATCCCGAAAGCCGGGAGATCTGGTCCTACGGCTCGGGCTACGGCGGCAACGCCCTGCTCGGGAAGAAGTGCTACGCCCTGCGTATCGCGAGTGTCATGGCCCGCGACGAGGGATGGCTGGCCGAGCACATGCTGATCCTCAAGCTGACCAGCCCCAAGGGCGCGGTGCGCTTCGTGGCGGCGGCTTTCCCCAGCGCCTGCGGCAAGACCAACCTGGCCATGCTGCAGCCGACGATTCCCGGCTGGAAGGCCGAGACGGTCGGCGACGACATCTGCTGGATGCGGTTTGGCGAGGACGGCCGGCTCTACGCGATCAACCCGGAAGCCGGCTTCTTCGGCGTCGCGCCGGGCACCGGGATCGGCACCAACAGGAACGCCGTCGAGGCGCTCGACCGCAATACCATCTTCACCAACGTGGCCCTGACCGATGACGGCGACGTCTGGTGGGAAGGCCTGACCGACGACAAGCCCGCGCACCTCACGGACTGGCGCGGCCGGTCATGGACGCCGGAAAGCCCCGAGCCGGCCGCCCATCCCAACGCCCGCTTCGCCGTCGACGCCGCGCAATGTCCGGTGATCGCCAGTGAGTGGGACGATCCCAGAGGCGTGCCGATCAGCGCCATCCTGTTCGGTGGTCGCCGCGCCAGCGCCGTGCCGCTGGTCACCGAGGCCTTCGACTGGGCGCACGGCGTGTTCATGGGCTCGACGGTCGCCTCGGAAGGCACCGCCGCTGCCGAGAACAAGGTCGGCGAGCTGCGCCGCGACCCGTTCGCGATGCTGCCGTTCTGCGGCTACAACATGGGCGACTATTTCAGTCACTGGCTGAAGGTCGGCGGCAACGCGGACCCTGAAAAGCTGCCGCGCATCTTCATGGTCAACTGGTTCCGCAAGGGCGAGGACGGCCGCTTCGTCTGGCCGGGCTACGGCGAGAACAGCCGCGTGCTGAAATGGATCTTCGACCGCCTGGAAGGCGAGACTGACGCCACAGAAACAGCCATCGGCCGTGTTCCGGCGCCGGGTTCGCTCGACACCGTGGGCCTGGGCCTGACCGAGGCCCAGATCAAGCTGCTCAAGACCGTCGACGTCGACGTCTGGCGTGAGGAAGCCTCGCTGATCCCGGCCTTCTACGAGAAGTTCGGCGACCGCATGCCTGCGGAGCTCTGGAGCCAGCTGAACGCGCTGAAGGCCCGCCTGGAAGGCGCCGGCGCGAAGGTGGCGGAACCGGCCTGAGCCTTACCTCTCCCCCTTGGGAGGGGGGGGCACCCGTAGGGTGGTGGTGAGGGACGCGCCGCTTGCGAGCGTCCCCGGTGTGACGCCGGTCACAGCATTTCGAAAGTCATGGTTGCACGGCCCACGGCCGCGCTTCCCACTCCACCATGCTTCGCATGGTCCCCCTCTCCCACCAGGGAGAGGAAGGGGGCTCTACTCCGCCGCCATCAGCGCCGGGTTGACCGTGCGGACCGGCATCGGGACGACTTCGGCGCCCTGGTGGGTCTCGACGGTCGCCGTCATCGCCGCACGTTCTTCCGGGGTGATCAGCAGGCCGGCGTTGAAGGCCTTCAGGCCGGCGGCGCGGCTGGAGGTCCAGGCGGCAATCCGCGGGGCGAACAGCATCGGCACGAAGATCGGCCAGATCCACAGCAGCAGATCGGGGCGCATCGCCAGCGCCGTCAGGAAGAACATCCCGGCGAAGAACTCGTTGCGGAAGCTGACCTTGGCGTCGGCCAGCGACAGGCCGTCGGCGTCGCGGTTCTGGCTGACCCAGCCAGCGTCCTTGCCCATCAGAATCTCGAACACGGCGCGGGTGTTGCCGATCATGTAGATCGGGGCGGTCAGGGCCGACAGGCCCATCTCGGCCGCGACGCTCTTGAGCAGCACCTTGGTCCCGCCGTAGGCGCGACGCTCCTGCGGACGGCTCAGCACCAGGGCCACGCCCATGAGCTTGGGGCCCAGCAGCATGCCGGTGGTCAGCAGGGAGGCCCAGAGCATCGGGTTGAGCTCAGGGTGCAGGAAGTACCACCACGAACCCCAGTCGGGCTTGTTGTGGATCTGGATGTACAGGCCGGCGATCAGCGACAGCAGCCAGATCGGCGAGGCGAGGTAGGCCATCAGGCCCACGACCAGCTGGAAGCGGCTCATCCAGTGCAGGCCCGGCGCGCGGAGAAGGGCGATGTGCTGCAGGTTGCCCTGGCACCAGCGGCGCTCGCGCTTCATGAACTCCAGCAGGCTGGGCGGGGTCTCTTCGTAGCTGCCCGTCAGGGTCGGGGTGACATGCACGCCCCAACCGCCGCGGCGCAGGAGGCCGGCCTCGACGACGTCGTGGCTCATGATGTGGCCGCCGAAGGGCTTGCGGCCGGGCAGGCTCGGCAGGCCGCAGCAGTCGGCGAAGGCGCGGACGCGGACGATGGCGTTGTGGCCCCAGTAGCTGGCCTCGGAACCCGACCACCAGGCGAGGCCCGCCGAGGCGACGCGGCCGTACAGACGCACGCCGAACTGCGAGGCGCGGGCGAACAGGGTCTTGCCCTCGACGATGGCCGGGGTCGTCTGGATCAGGCCGATGCCCGGGTGACGCTCCATGCCGTCGACGAGGTGCAGGATGGTCTCGCCGGTCATGGTGCTGTCGGCGTCGAGCACGATCATGTGGCTGTAGGCGCCGCCGAAACGACGGACCCATTCCGACAGGTTGCCGACCTTGCGCTCGGTGTTTTCGCGGCGACGACGGTAGTAGACGCGGCAGTTGGACTGCAGGCGGAACGTCTGGAATGCCGCCCACTCGCTGACGGCCACGCGGTCGTCGGTGCTGTCGCTGAGCACGAAGATGTCGAACGCCTGGGTGACGCTCAGCTGGGCCAGCGAGCGCTCGATCTGGGCCAGGCGGCCGAACGAGGCCTGGGCGTCCTCGTTGTAGAGCGGCATCAGCAGGGCGGTGCGGACGGTCGGCCGCGGCGCGACCTCGCCAAAGCCCAGCTCGTCCTTGTCGCCACGCGTCAGCAGCAGGGTCATGCCGATGACGGCGCTGCAGAACCAGCAGGAGATGGCCGTGATCAGGACCAGGAACAGCCCGAGGCCCAGGACTTCGAACGGCAGGAAGCCGTCCTTGGCGTAAAGCCGGATCGGCTCCCAGGAGGCGAGGGCGGTCAGCAGCAGGGTGGCGGTGAAGAGGATGGTGCGGCGGCGAACGATGTCGGCGGGCGAGGTCAGCGGTGCGCGGTCGGCCATCACGCCGCCTTCGAGCAGCGGCTGGCGCGGCATCGACAGCGGGGCGGGCGCCGGGAGGTGTTCGCGCTCGGGCGCGGCGATGTACGATCCGGCGTAGGCCGGAGTGTCGTACTGGATCGCCAGGTTGCTCGTACCGTCCATCTTGGTCGCCGTGATCGAGAGGGAGAATCCGCAGCCAGCGGGTCAGGGAATTGCGATCACGCTTATGTTATGTTGCGGTGCAACCTCGCAAGCTGTTTTGTCGATAACCCGTGCAGAAAATGCGCTTTTTCACGGTGGCGCCGCAAAATCGGTCGTGATCAGTTCGTGATCGGACGGTCATCACGCAATTGAGAGGTGTCCGTGACCAGCGCGCCCTCTTCCGGTAGACGAGTCGCCTCGTCCGGGACAGTCTCCGCGCTCGCCAGCGCCAGCGCGATGAGTCGCTGCTCGAGCAGGAACGCGGCCACGCCGACCCAGCCGACCAGCACGATGGCGAAAGCCCGCTCCCACCAGCCGACGTTCTGGGGATTGACCGTACCAGGCAGGACGAGGTGCTTGGTCATCACCGTCAGGAACGCCATCAGCACGAAGACCACGACCAGGAACCACCGGAGCCGGTCGACGCCCTCGGCGCGGCGAAGGCCCCAGAGCAGGAACAGGGGCGCCAGCTGGATGCCGAGGCCGAGATTGATGAACAGGTGCCGGGGGTCCGGCCAGACATAGATGCTTCCGACCACGAGCCCGATCGCCGCCAGCACGAATGCCAGGGCGATGAGGCCGGCCGCGATCCGCGAGCCTCCGAGCGCCACGACCGCGAGGCCGAAGCCGATGCCGGCGATGCCTGCGCCGATGCCCGAGAAGGCGACCCCGGCGTTGAAGACCTGCGGATGTCGGGCCCCGCCGGCGCCCAGTTCGCTCAGGAACTGGGTCGCATGGTTGAACCCGGGGAACAGGGCGACTGCGATCAGCGTGCAGACCAGCGCGAGGATCGGCGCGGCGATGCCGATGCGCAGCAGGAGGCGGCGGCGGCGAAACGGCGTCATGCGACCTCCGACGGGCGGGACTCAGACGCTTTGACAGCCACCACTTTCGACGCAGCATGGCGCTTCAGGCCCCAGAGGGGCCGCATCGGGCCGCTGCGTCTCGCCAGTTCGTAGACCAGAAGACTCCCGCCCAGAGTCGCCGTCGTCAGCAGGCTCGCCTCGACGAACGCCGGCAGGCCGGCGGGCTTCAGCAGGAAGGCCCCGATCACCAGGATCGTCTGGTGCGCCAGATAGCAGGGGAACACCGCATCGGTGAGATAACGCAGCACCGGACCATCCGCCCTGCGCAGGTACAGGCTGCCGAAGCCAAGGATGGTCGCGATCACGGACCACTGTTCCAGGCCATAGGCGATGCGCCGCGGCCAGCCGAACCAGGCCAGACTGTCGGGTGACGCGGTAATGGCCATCAGCAACGGTATCGAGACCAGGGCAATGCCAAGGGCGCGCCAGCGCTGCGCCTCGAAGGTCTTCCAGATGGCTTCCCGTCCGGCGACGGCGAAGCCGAACAGGAAGACGCCGAGGGAGATGAGGTGGTTGTACCAGTCGCCCCACAGCTGGTTGGTCTGGCCGAACCACGGGAACAGCAGTTGCCGGGCGAGAATGAAAAACACGATCGGGACGGCCAGCAGTCGCCAGCCGGACAGCAGGCGCTCCAGGCCGGCCTCGAGCTTCGCCAGCCAGTCCGGGCGCGTCATCAGGGCGACAGCGGCGAGGCTGTAGACGGTGATGTACTGGACGAACCAGAGATGGTTCAGCGGTACGCCGTCGGCCAGCCCGGCGGGACTGAATTCCTTGAGCCACCAGGCGCCGAGGCCGGCATCCCAGCTGCCCTTTGACACGGCTTCCAGCCACGCCTGCGGCGGCACCAGAAACAGGATGCCGAAGATCAGGGGCGGGGCGAGCCGGGCGAGGCGCGCCTTCAGGACCTCGCCGGCGGTGTACCTGCGGCTCATGAACCGCAGCGCCGCCCCGGACACGAGAAACAGCAGGGTGAGGCGCCAGGGCCCCGTGATTGCGGTCGCTTCTTCCAGCCAGCCGAACGTGTGTGTGCTGTGAACGTGCCAGTCCCACGGCGCGTAGACGAGGCTGACGTGGAACAGGATCAGCAGTCCGAAGGCCGCCACCCGGATCCAGTCGAGGTCAGCGCGACGCTGTGAGGGGGCGGGCTGGGTCATTTGCAGCGCTGCATCGCAAAATCGGCCGGACGACGCAACTGGCGGACAGGTCAGGGAATGCCCCGGCCCGTTGGCTATCGGGTGCGCAACGCGCGCTCACGTCGCCGCCAAATTGTGCAGGTGCGAACGGATTCCGCAGGATTCTGGATGGATCCCGTCGTTGCGGCTGGCGCGCGCCGGTCTTCCGGGCTGGATAGGGCGTCCTGGTTTCCTGTCGGAGGGGGTCCGGGGTCCCTGCGGGCCGGTCTGTCCTGGCCGTCCGCCGATTTCGGCCCCGGCTTGAGCAATCGAGCCGGGGTCCGTTTTTTTTGCACCCGGCTTCCCCAGCGTCCCCGTTGACGCCCGCCCGCCGATCCCGCCCCATGGCGACATGATCGAGCTCCTTGAACACCCGCTGTCGCCCTACGCCCAGAAGGTCAAGATCGCCTTGGCCGAGAAGGGCGTTCCCTTCACGGTCCGGACCCCTGAGGCCATAGGCTCGGGTGCGACTCCAGGCGACTTCCGGGCCGCCAGCCCGCGCGGCGAGGTGCCGGTGCTGTTCGTCGACGGCGCGCCGATCTTCGATTCGACGGTCATCCTGGAGTTCATTGAGGACCGGTTTCCGACGCCCGCGTTGCTGCCTGCCGATCCGCTGGCCCGCGCCCGCGCCCGGATGCTCGAGGAGGTCTGCGACACCCACTACGAGGCAATCAACTGGGGGCTTTCGGAGATCACCTATTTCCGCCGCGCCGAGGGCGAGCTCGCAGAGACCCTGCTGGAAAATGCCCGCGCGCAGATTGGCCGGCTGAACAGCTGGCTGGAGAAGCAGCTGGGCGAGGGCCCGTGGTTCGGCGGCGAGACCTTCGGCTGGGCCGACCTGAGCGCTGTACCCTATGTCCAGGGCGCGGCCGGGTTCGGGATGGGACCGGCGGCGGGCTCGCCCCTTGCCGCCTGGCTGGATCGCGCGCGCGGCAGGCCGTCGGTCGCCGCGGCCTTCGACGCTGCACGTGACGCGGTCAAGGCGATGACCGCCGTCGCCGGGATCGTCGACGCCGGTCTGTTCAAGCGCCAGTACCGCGACCACCGTCTTGAATGGATGATCCGCTCGGGTGGCATCGAGGTGGTGCTGAAGGGCCTCGAGCGCGGCAACATCCGGTTCAACGACGAGCCCGTGTGACGACACACGAAAAATCAGCCCGGGTCCTTGAGTGCGGCTTGATCCTGATCAACGATAACCTAGCCGGGGCGTTGAACTCTGGCTTTGAACCATAGCGTCCGGGACGAACCCGGCAGAGGAAACGTCCATGAGCGCCACCGACACCCTGACGAAGCCTGCCGCCTCGACCACCGAGCATTTCGACGTCCTCATCGTCGGCGCGGGAATTTCGGGCGTAGGCGGCGCCTACCACCTGAAGACCCAGTGCCCCGGAACCAGCTATGTGGTGCTTGAAGGGCTGGAGAACTTCGGCGGGACCTGGTGGATGCACCGCTATCCCGGCATCCGCTCGGACAGTGACCTCTACACCTTCGGCTACCGGTTCAAGCCGTGGGTCGGCGCGCCGATCGCCAGCGCCGAGGAAATCCTCAAATACATGGGTGAGGTGATCGAGGAGAACGATCTCGATCGCCACATCCGCTACGGCCACAAGATCACCGCCGCGACCTGGTCGACCGAGGATCGCCGCTGGACGGTGGAGGGCATCAGGTCCGACACGAACCAGCCGGTCCGCTTCACCTGCAACTTCCTCTGGATGTGCCAGGGCTACTACCGCCACTCGGAAGGCTACACGCCCGAGTGGGAGGGGATGGAGACCTTCAAGGGCAAGATCGTCCACCCGCAGACCTGGCCGGATGACCTCGTCTACAAGGACAAGAAGGTCATCGTGATCGGCTCGGGCGCTACGGCCGCCACGCTGGTCCCCGCCATCGCCGGAGACACGGCGCACACCACCCTGCTGCAGCGCTCGCCAACCTACTTCATCCCCGGCCGTAACGAGAACGAGCTCGCCAACACCCTGCGCGAACTGCAGATCGACGAGACATGGATCCACGAGATCGTTCGTCGAAAGGTCCTGTTCGACCAGGCTGCCTTCACCAAGCTGGCGGTCGAGCAGCCCGAGGCGGTGAAGGCGGAACTGCTGGCGGGCGTCCGCGCCTTCGTCGGCCCTGACTTCGATATCGAGAAGCACTTCACGCCGAAGTACCGCCCCTGGCGTCAGCGGATCGCGTTCGTGCCGGACGGCGACCTGTTCCAGGGCGTTGTGTCGGGCAAGGCCTCCGTCGTTACCGACGAGATCGAGCGCTTTACCGAAAAGGGTATCTTGCTGAAGTCCGGCCAGGAACTGGAAGCCGATATCATCGTCACGGCGACCGGCTTCAACCTGAGCGTCCTGGGCGACATCGCCTTCACGATCGACGGCAAGCCGCTGAACTTCGCCGACACGGTGACCTACCGCGGGATGATGTTCACGGGCGTTCCGAACATGATCTGGGTGTTCGGCTATTTCCGGGCCAGCTGGACCCTGCGCGCCGACCTGATCGGCGACTTCGTGGCCCGTCTGCTGAATCACATGAAGGCGAAGGGCGCGACCATGATCACCCCGACGCTTCGAGCCGAAGACAAGGACATGCCGCTGTCGGACTGGATGGACCCGGAGAACTTCAACCCGGGCTACCTGATGCGCGGGATGCACCTGCTGCCGAAGAAGGGCGACAAGCCCGAGTGGCAGCACACCCAGGACTACTGGGCGGAAAAGGACGTCTTTCCGACGATCGATCTCGACGACGCGGCGTTCCAGTACCGGTAGGGGAGGGTCCGTCTAGGCGGCCGCGCAGGCCTTTGAGGGATCCAGCGTGGCCAGCGAAGGCCTGGTCGTACCGGCCCAGCCGGTTGCCAAGCCGCCCAGCGCGCCGACCACCCTGCCGCTGGCCTGCGCCCTGGCGAGAGTCTGGCGGTTGGTCGCCTCGGTCGTGTCGCCTGGGCGTAGCAGGATCGCTTCGCCGAAACTGTCATAGGCTTTCTGGAAGTCGGACCGGTCCTTCTTCTCGCGGTTCGCCAGTCCACGCTCGAGATAAGCCATGCCGCGACTGCACTGGACGCTATAGTCCGGACGGCGTCCGGCCAGTTCCTCGAAGGTCGAGACGGCTTCGTTGAACCGCTTCAGGGCCAGCTCGGTGCGGCCACGGGCATAGAAGCTGTCCTCGGAGAACGGATCCTTGTCGATCGCCGCCTGGAAATCGTCCCAGGCCCGCGCGTAGTCGGCCTGAAGGAAGTGGCCGCGGCCCCGGGCGATATAGGCGCCGATCAGCGCGGGATCGCTCTTAACCGCCTGATCATAGGCCGCGAACGCCTCCGGAATCCGTCCCAGGGCCTCCAGCGTCTCACCCTTGGCGACATAGGCGCGGGCATAGGTCAGGTTGATCGCCAGCGCCTTGTCGAACTGCTGGATCGCGGCGGTGGCGAGGCCCTTCTTCTTGTACAGTTGGCCAAGAAAATAGAAGCCCTCGGCGAAGTTGGCGCGCAGCGTCAGGGCCTTGCTGAAGTCGGCCTGGGCGCCGGCATCGTCGTCGGTCAGCATCCGCACATAGCCGCGACCGACGAGCGCGTCAGGGTTGGACGGCTCTGCCGCGACCGCGCGCTCGAACGCCGCAAGCGCGTTGCCGAAGTCTCCCCTGGCGGCCAGGGCGCGACCGGATTCGATATCGCGAACAGCCGCCGAGGCGGTGGGACGAACCGGCGCGGGCGCAACGGCCGGCTTGCCCTTGCCAGGCTTGCCGGTCGCGGGAGTCTCGACGACGGGCGAGGGCGGGGGGGCGACCGGGGTGGACGGCGGCGGAACCGCGAGCGCCAGACGCAGTGACGCGGCCGACGGGCCCGCTGCGGGCGCGGGCGCTACGGGGGCGGGTTTCGGTGCGGCCGCCGGCGCCGCGGTCTGCACGGGCGGGGTTGGCGCAGGTTTGGCCGCGACCGGCGGTGCGGGCTTCGGCGCGGGGGGCGCAACGACAACGGGCTTGGGCGGCGCGGCGGGCGCGGTCGCCGGCGGGGTCAGGGCCGCGGTCTGAACCGGCTTTGGCGCAGGACCTGTCGGCGATGGTTCAGCCCACTTTTCGGACGACGGACGCGGCGCGCTGACCGCGGGCGGGGGCGGAGCGGTCACGACCTGGACGGGGGCAGGCTCGGGTTTCTTGACTGCCGGCGCGGGTGCAGGCGCCGGAGCCGGAGCCGGAGCCGGAGCCGGAGCCGGAGCCGGAACAGGCGGTTTGGTGCGTGTTGCGGAGGAGACCGCAACAACCGGAGCGGAAATGCCGCCCAGCCCATCGGTCATCCCGGCCGGCGCCGGGGCGGGAGCCGCAGCGCGCCGTGGCGCGGGCGCCGTCTCGGGGGCGGGCGCAGGCTTCGCCGGAGCGGCCTCGGGAGGCGGCGCGGTGGCGACCTGAACGGGCTTCAAGGCCGCAGGAGCGGCGGCCACGGCTGGGGGTTCGGCCCATTTGTCCGTCGCGCCGGACTGGGTATTGACCGGGGGAAGGGCAGAGGCGGGCGCTGGCGTGGGGGCAGGTGCGGCGACGACGGAGACGGGCGCGGGCGCGGCCGGCGGCGGTGCGGGCGCAATCTGGACGGGCGCGGGCGCGACCATCGGAGCCTGACGCTGCACGTCCACGGACGCCAGCTGGACGGGCGCCGGCGCGGGCGCAGCGGCCTGGGCCTGGATCTGCACCGGCTGCGACGGGGGCACGACGACCGCCTGGGCCCGGGGCATCGGGAAGGTGGTCTGTTCTCGGCGACCGCAGTTGTTCGTCGGGATCGACATCAGCACATCGAACTGGTCGACGAACTGCTGCGTGACGGCGGTCATGCTCTTGGCGATCTCTTCCCAGCGCTTCGCTTCGGTCACGAGCAGCGGCACGAACACCGAGTTCTCGCGACGATACTGGCTCCACATCGCGTTCATGGTGCGCTGGTAGGCGAGGGCCGCGTCGGAGTTGGCTCGCGCGTCGGCCTGCAGCGGCAGGAGGATGTCGCGGTTGAAGGCGTTGGCCTCGTTCTGTGAACAGAACCGCTGCGGGAACCCGAGCGCCGAGATCGCGGGCAGGGGCTTGAAGACCGGCTCTGGCGGCAGGACCGGGCGCGGCATGCTGCTGCCGGTCGCCGCCATCGCAGCGGCGCCATCGCCGCCGGACGGCGTGTAGGGCGCCGTCGACGGCGGCAGGCTGGCCATCTGCTGCGGCGGCGGGGCGGTCGGCGTCGGCGGCTGGTACGACGGCGGCTGGTAGATCGGCGCGGCGGGCTGGGGCGCGGGCGCTGGCTGAGGCGGCAGGGCCGACCGCGTCTGGACGGGCGGCGCCTCGGCGACCGGTGGTGGTGGCGTGTAGACCGGCTGCGGCGGGGCGACGGCGACCTGAACCGGCGGCGAGTAAACCGGCGGGGCAGGCTGCGGGGCCGGGGGAATATAGGCCGGCTGGACCGGCGGCGGCGGGGTGTAGGCCGGTTGCTGCGGCGGCAGCGCCGCAAAGGTCGGCGGCGTGATGACGGCCCGGCCGCCGCCGTCGAGGGGCATCGGCGGGATCAGCAGATTGCCAAAGCGGGTCGGCGTCTGACGGCGGTCGGACTTGGTCGAAACCTCATAGGCCGCTGCGCTGAACGCGCCGTCGATATCCACGCCCGGCTTGCGCATCGCGTTCAGCAGCGCGGCGGTGAAGATACTGTTGTTGGCGCCGCCGCCGGCGTCGAAGGCTTCCTGGTCCTTGGCCGCGGACATCAGGACAAGCGTACCCGGCGACGGGTCGATCGCCGCCAGCCCGTTGCCGCGTCGCCGGAAGGCGAACGGGCTCTCGCGGCAGGCGTCGATGATGATGATATTGTTGGTCTGGCGCTCGGCAAGCTTGTCGAGAATCTGCTGTCCGAAGTCGACGGAGTAGCCCTCGATCTGGCCCTCGCTTTCGATCTTGGCGTCGGTCGGGACGAGGTAGTTTCGCCCGCGGTACTCGATGCCGTGACCGGCATAGTAGATGACGACGATGTCGTCCTTGGCCAGCTGGTCGATGAACGCGTTGATTTCGCCGACCATGTCGGCGCGTCCGAGATCTTCCTTCTCGGTCACCTTGTAGCCGAACAACCGCAGCTGCGTGGCCATCGCCTTGGAGTCATTGACCGGGTTGGTGAGCTGGTTGCCGACGTAGAGATAGTTGGCGTTGCCGATCACCAGGGCGAACTTGCGCCCCGAGCTCTGCGCCATGGCTTCGGAAGCGCTGAACACGGTGATCAGCACCGTCAGCGCCAACAGAGCGAAAAACCGGATCACTCAGCCGTCTCCCAACTAACGCCTCCCGCCCGCGACCAGCCAGACCTGTCGCAGTTCGGGATTGCTACCCATCATAGCGCCCGCTGCAATCTGTCAAGGTCAAGCACGCCGTTCGGCGAGCAGCAGGCGGCCATTGAGCCGGCTCAGACAACACTTCGCCGGAGGCGATCGATGTCATCCATATAGGCGGTGAACCGGGCCAGCATCTCGCCGGTCAGGGCGCGCGTTTCCTTGGAGACATAGGTCAGCGGGTCCGCAGCCTGCCCGTCGACCCAGACTTCATAATGCAGGTGCGGCCCCGACGAGGTGCCGGTGTTGCCGCTGAAGGCGACGACATTCCCCTGACGCACGGTCGTTCCGACCACTGTCTCGGCCGGCCAGCCGCTGAGGTGGGCGTAGGCCGTCTCAAGCGTCTCGCTGTGCCGGATCTTCACATAGTTGCCGTGTCCGCCGTGGGGGCCGGCGAAGACCACGACGCCGTCGGCCGAGGCGAACACCGGCGTGCCTTCCGGACAGCCGAAGTCGACGCCCTTGTGCTGTCGCACCACGCCGTCGAGCACCGGGTGCTTTCGCATGCCGAACAGCGAGGTGACACGGGCCACGGCCAGCGGTGAGCGCATCAGGTTGCGCACGGCGCTCTTGCCGTCGCGGCTGAACCACGATGCCTCGGATTCTCCGGGGGGCTGGAATCGGTAGAAGGCCTTGCTGTTCCTGGCGGTGTTGAGGGAGGCGTAGACCAGCCTGCCGACGCCAAGGCTTTCGCCCGCATCATTGACCGTCTGCTCGATGCCCGCCTCGAACCGGTCGCCGCGGTCAATCTCGTGCGAGAAGTTGAAGTCGTAGGCGAAGATCGAGGCGAATTCCTCGACCAGGCTGTCGTCGAGACCCTGGGATACCGCCGAGGAATAGAAGCTGCGGTCATCCATCTCACCCGGAATTACCCGGATCTGGCGTTTCAGGGTCGAGGCGAGCGGCTCCAGCGACAGCAGGCCGCCGATGCGTTGCAGGCGCGCGCCCGACCCGTCCGGCTTGCGCAGGGTCAGCGTGACGAGTGACGGCGCCCCGCGGGTCGAGACGCCGAACGACAGGCGCATGTCGAGGCTCTCCGATCCGATGACCGGGCCGAGCAGTCCGGCGGCCGAATCGATGTCGGCGGGCGGCACGCCTGCGCTGCGCAGGGCCGTGGTCACCTCCGAGAGGCCCCGCACCCGTTGTTCCCGCAGCGTTACCGGCACGGCCGGGTCGGGCCGGGAGACAGCAACGGCCTTCGCCGGCGCGGCCGGAGTCTTGCGCGATGTCGCCAGCCAGAGCCCGCCGACGCCCAGCAGCGCGGCTGCGGCCCCGCCGCCCAGCACCAGTCGGCGATCGAGGCCGGCTGCCGGGATTTCCTTGGCCACAGAAGGGGCGGCGCCGGGTTTGAACCAGGTTTGCGGGTTGAAACTGGCCTCTGCCTCCGGCCCGTCATCGGTCCGCCCGGCGTCGGGCTGCGGCTTCAGCTGCAGCCAGGTTCGCGGGTCCATCGAGGGCGCGTCGTCCGGCGAATTGTCGTCTCTCTCGTCGCCGCCGCTCATTCATTCCACCCTGACGCCGTCATCCTAGGGTTTCGCTTCCGCCGCCGCAATTGACGCGCTTATACTGTTCGTTGAACTGGGTTCGGGGGCGTTTGATGGGTGGTAGCCGGGTTGCCTGGCACGAGGGTCTGTTTCTCAGGCCCCAGCATTTCCAGCAGCAGGATCGCTTTACCGAGTCGCTGGTCAATGCGCGGGCCGACGGGCTGACGTCCTATCCGTGGGGCGTGCGCACACTCGTCATCGACGAAACCCTCGCCCAACTGGGCAAGTTCGGTGTCACCAGCCTGACGGCCGTGCTGCGCGACGGTGCGCCGGTCAGCATCCCGGGCGACCTGCCGCCGCCCCGCCCCATCGATCTGCCGTCCGACCTGCGCGATGCGATCATCTATGTGACGCTGCCGCCGGCGCAGGCCGGGGCGCTTGAGTTCCAGCCCCGCGACCGGGTCGTTCCGTCCACGCGCTTCGCCGTGGATGAAGAGGAGCTCTATGACGCCTCGGCCGAGGAGCGTTCGGGGGAGGGCGTGGAACTGGCGCGGCCGAACCTCTCCTTCGGCCATGCGCCAAAGGAGACCGAGGGGCGTGTCGTGCTGGCGCTGGCCCGCGTCCGCGAAGTGCTCAACGGCCGGGTGATCTTCGACGAGAACTTCATCCCGCCGACCCTGAACGCCAACGCCGCGCCCTGCCTGCCAGGGTTCCTGACGGATGTCATCGGCCGGGCGAACCAGCGCATTGATGAACTGGCGCATCGCGCGGTCGAGGCCACGGACGGCGGCGCCGAGACCTTCGCCTCCTTCCTGCTGCTGCTGTCGCTGAACAAGTGGACGCCGCAACTGACGCATCTGGCGAGCCTGCCGAACCTGCATCCGGAGCGCCTCTACGAAGCGTTTGTCGGCATGGCGGGCGAACTGTCGACCCTGACGCTGTCGGAACGGCGACCGCCGGACTTTCCGCCGTACGACCATGAGAACCTTCAGATGACCTTCGCGCCGGTGCACGCGGCGCTGCAGCGGTCGCTGTCGGCGATGTTTGAACGATCGGCGGGGCAGCTTCCGCTCGAGGCGGTCGGCCCCGGCGCCTACACCGCGCTGGTGCAGGACCGCTCGCTGTTCGAGACGGCCAACTTCTATCTGGCCGTCAGCGCCAGGACCCCGCCCGAGATGATCCAGCAGCGGTTCGGCTCGCTGGTGAAGGTCGGCTCGGTGCTGCGCATGCGGGACATCGTCGCCAACGCCCTGCAGGCAGGGGTGCGGATCTCGCAGACCCCGACCCCGCCGGCGCAGATCCGCATCGTCCCCGGCTACACCTATTTCGAGCTCGACAGGTCCTCGCCTGACTGGCCGGATCTGGCCTCGGCGCCCTCGATCGGCCTGCATGTGTCCGGCGACTGGCCGGAGCTGAAACTCGAACTGTGGTGGGTCAAGCGGGTGCGGCGATGAGCGAGGGCGAACGCCGCCCCCCGCAGCGCACGGTCTTCCGACCCTCGCCCCTGCAACAGGCGATGGCCGAGCGATCCGCGCAACCGGCTGGGCAGGAAGGCTATGTCGCCAGCCCGGCCGCCCCGACGACGGACGACGTGCCGCCGCCCGGGACGCTTTACGATCCGGCCAATCCGCTGACCAACGAAGCCGCGCCGCTGCTGTCGCTGCTGGCGGGACTCCGCGCCGGCCGTGTGCGCATGCCGTTGCCCGAACTGCACGCCAAGGCCGCCGCAGACATTGCCGATTTCCAGACCCGCTTCACCGGGTTCCTGACGGCCGAGCAACTTCGCCGGGCCGTCTACGCCATGGCCGCGACCACCGATGACGTGGCGCTGAACCTGCCGGGCCATGAGGGTGACGCCGCCGAATGGGCCCAGCGCAGCCTCGTTGTCCGGTTCTTCCACGAGGCGATCGGCGGCGACCGGTTCTGGCGTCTGCTTGACGAGATGATCGCCCAGCCGGTCGAGAACCGCGACCTGCTGGCGCTCTATCACGCCTGCATGGCGGCCGGCTTCGAGGGCCGCTATCGCGTCGCCGCTGATGGTCGCCAGGCGCACAACGGTCTGATGCTCAGGGTGCACCAGGTGCTGGGCGCCGCCTCGCAGGTGTCGCGCACCGAGCTCTCGCCGCATTGGCGCGGGGCCGACCAGCCGGCCTCGGCGCCGGGTATCTGGGGCCCCCTCATCCTGGTCGGCGCCGTGGCGCTGACGGTGCTGCTGCTGGCCTACGTCGGCTTCCGGGTGGCACTGGCGACGCAGGGGCGGCCGGCGATGGCCGCGTTGCAGACCTTCACCCGCGCTGGTCCGTTCACGCTGGACCGCCAGCAGACCGTGATGGTCCCTGAGGCCGGCGCCCAGGCGGGGCGCATCCGCACCTTCCTGGCGCCGGATCGAGCCCAGGGCCTGGTCGAGGTGATCGAGGATCCGGCGACCGTGCGCGTGCGCACGACCGTCGGCCAGCTGTTCGATCCGGGATCAGACCAGCTTCGTCCCGAGCAGATGGCCCTGTTCGACCGGATCGCCATGGCGCTGGATACCGAGCCCGGCGCCATCCGGGTCGTCGGCTTCACCGATTCCACGCCGCCGCGCCGGCTGGCGTTCGCCGACAACTTCGCGCTCTCGAAAGCGCGGGCGGAGATGGCTGCGGGTCTCGTCCGCAAGCGGTTGCGCGATCCGGGTCGTGTGGTCGTTGAAGGCGCGGGCGACAGCCAGCCGGTCGCCTCGAACGACACGCCGGAAGGCCGAAGCCAGAACCGGCGCGTCGAAGTCATCGTCGAGCGGAGAGACTAGGCGATGGCCAATCTGAAGAAGTGGCTGGGCAACTGGTGGGTGATCTCGATCGCCATCGCGGTGGTCGCAGCGCTGGTCCTGGTTTTCCTGCTGCCGCTGGTGCTGCCTGTGCTGCGCTGGCCGTGGCGACTGACGCTGCTGGCGCTGGTGGTCGCGGTCTGGGGCGGGCTCGCGGTGCTGCACGTGCTCAAGGCGCGCAAGGCCGCCGCCGCCATCGCCGAGGCCCTGTCGCAGGGCAGCGCGACGGGTGGCGAGGAGAAGGCGGTCGCCTCGCGACTCGCCGAAGCCCTGTCGCAGCTGAAGTCCGCCTCGGGCGGCCGGCGCAGTTATCTGTATGACCGGCCCTGGTATGTCATCGTCGGCCCCCCTGGCGGCGGCAAGACCACAGCCCTGGCCAACTCGGGGCTTCGGTTCCCGTTCTCGGACGCGCGGATGCAGGGCCTCGGCGGCACACGCAATCTCGACTTCTGCTTCACGGACGAGGCGGTACTGGTCGATACGGCGGGTCGCTACACGACCCAGGACACCGGCGATGCGCGCGACCGCGAAGGCTGGACGACCTTCCTGAACGTGCTGCGCAAGAACAGGCCGGCCCAGCCGATCAACGGCGTGCTGGTGGCCTTCCCGATCGATCTGCTGCTGACCGCCGACGCTGCGACGCTCGACCGGCACGCCTCGACGATCCGACGGCGACTGGTGGAACTGCGTGACGGGCTGGAGGTGTCGGCCCCGGTCTATGTGATGTTCACCAAGTCGGACCTGATCGCCGGCTTCTCCGAGTATTTCGACGACCTCGATGTCGACGGCCGGCGCGCCGTTCTCGGCGCCACCTTCGACCTCGCCGAGACCGCGCCCGGACAACTCGCCGCGGTGCGCGAGTTCGACCAGCTGGCCCGGTCCATCGCCAACCGGTCGACCACCCGCCTGCAGGAGGAGGTGGATGCGCGGCGTCGCAGCCTGATCCTCGGCTTTCCGGTCCAGTTCGCCGGCCTGCGCGCGCGCGTCGCCCGGTTCCTTGATGGCGCCTTCCCGGCCAATGCGGCCGAAGGGACGGCGCACCTGCGCGGCTTCTACTTCACCAGCGGCGTCCAGGAAGGCTCGCCGATGGACCGCGTGCTGGGCGGCCTGGCGACGCTGTTCGACACGCCGGCCGCGGCCCGCAGCGGCGGGGGCAGGGCCTACTTCCTCAATCGCCTGATGACCGAGGTCATCTTCGGCGAGGCCGGCATGGTCCAGGCGACTCCGGAGGCGCTCAGGCGCCGGTCGCGAATCCTGATGGCCGGCATGGGCGCTATCGCCGCGACGGTGGTGCTGTGCCTTACCGCCTGGACCGTCAGCTACAGCGCCAACCGCAACTTCCAGATCAAGCTGGAAGCCGCCACCCGGGTGGCGCAGGCCAGGCTCGATGAGTCCGGCCTCAGCCTGACCCGTATGGATGAGACCGCGCCGGGCTTTGACGCTGCGGTCGAGCCGCTGAACGCGCTCTGCGCCCTGCCGCGCGGCTATTGCGACGAGGAGAAGCGCGGCGCGCCGCTGGCGATGCGGTTCGGGCTGTTCCAGAGCGGCCTCGCCAAGGCCGCCCGCCAGGCCTACCTCGAAGGTCTGCGCCGCACCCTGCTGCCCCAGAGTCTGCTGCGGCTGGAGGAGTTCCAGCGCGCCAACGCCAGCGACGGCGGGGCCGTCTATGACGCCCTGAAGTCCTACCTGATGCTGGGCGGCCAGCATTCGGTCGACCCCAAGGTCGTCCGCAACTGGCTGGTCCAGGACTGGCAGGCCGCCTCGCTCGCGGGATCGAACTTCGGCGAAGTGCGCGGCCGGATGGTCAAGCATCTCGATGTCCTCCTCGCCGACAAGGACATGTCCCAGGTCTGGGCCAAGGGCGGCGCGCCGCTCGACGCCGGGGTGGTCAAGGCCAGCCGCGACGCCGTCGAGGCCATGCCTGCGGCGGATCGCGCCTACGCCCTGCTGCGCTCGAGCGAGGCGGCCCGGGCCGGCGCCGACTGGACGCCGAGCCGTCTGCTGCCGGGCTCCTTCCGCGCCTTCGCCAACGGGCCGGAGGTCGAGGCGCTGTCCGTGCCCTACTTCTTCACGCCGGAAGGCTATGTCGCCGCCTACCTGAAGGGCCTGCCCAATGTGAAGGCGGCGATGAAGGCCGACCTCTGGGTGCTGGGCAGCCAGGCCAACAATCCGGCCCTGATGGACCAGCTGCACGACCTCAACGCGGCTGTCGCCCAGCGCTACGCCGCTGAGTACATCCAGCGCTGGAAGGCCGTCGCCGCGACGCCCCGGCCCGCCAACTACTTCAGTGATGACGTCGCCGCCAACGCCCTGTTCGGCCCGCCGTCGGCGCTCAAGCTGTTCCTGCTGGAGATCCATCGCAACACCAACTTCCAGTCGCTCGGCGCGGGTCGCAAGGCGGCGCTCGATGCTGCGGCGTCCCGGATGGGCCAGGTCGGCGGCGTGCTTCGCTCCGGTGTCGGCGGCGGCGGCATCGACGCCGGCCAGCAGATCCAGATGGCCTTCCAGCCGATGGCGGCCTGGGTTGGCGATCCGAAGGGTCGCGGCGCGATCGACGACTTCCTCGACAAGCTGAAGGCGGCGCGTCAGGCCAAGGCGACGATCGAACGCTCCGGCGGCGGCATGATGGGCGACCAGGCCCGCCAGGACGCCGCCCGCGCCGGCGCGGCCCTGGCCACCGAAGCGGCGCCGGAGGACATGCGCGCCTTTGTCACCGAGTCCGCGCAACAGAGCGATGCGGCCCAGACCACAGCGGTGACCGGCGCCCTGGCGTCGGACTTCGATCTCCTGCGGCAGGACTGCCAGCGCGTCGTCGGTCAGGCCTACCCGTTTGTGCGGTCCCAGGCGACGGACGCGTCGCTGCAGGACATGCAGCGGCTGTTTGGCGAGGGCGGCGCCTTCCGCAACTTCGAGGGCCGGCTGCAGGGGATGATGAATACCACCGGCGCCGTCTGGCGCTGGGAAGGGCCGGCGTCGGCGAGCTTTGATCCGACCACCCCCGAGCAGTTCCAGAAGGCGGCGGACATTCGCGGCCTCCTGGCCGGCGGTCTGGCCTTCCAGGTTTCCGTCGACTCCATGGGCGCCTCCGTCAGCAAGCTCGAGCTCTCGATCAGCGGGTCGAGCCAGGAACTGTCGGAGGACGACGGCCCGCGCCTGTTCCAGTGGATGCCGATGGCCGGATCGCGCGCCGAACTGCGGGCGACGGTGGATGGCCGCTCGCGCGTGCTGGCCCAGGCGGTGGGACCCTGGGCGATGTTCCGGCTGTTCGACCGTGGCCGGGGCGAGTCCCAGGTGGTGCGGGCGACCTTCGGCGAAGGGGCCTCGACGGCGACGCTGAGAATGGAAATCCAGGGCGCCGCCAACCCGTTCAGCCGGACCGGGCCGTTCAGCTTCCGTTGTCCGGCGCGCCTATGAGCGACGGCGCGCCGTTCCTGTTCGGCAAGCACCCGTCACAGGGGGATTTCATCCGCCTGGGCGCTGGCGACCATGACGCCTGGGATCAGTGGGTAACCGGCAACCTGGCTGCCGCGAAAGATCAGTTGGGCGAGGACTTCGAGGCCGCCCATCTGGCTTGCCCGCCGCTGCTGTTCGTGGCCGGACCGGGCGACCTGGGGCCGGGTTGGCGCGCCGGGGCGGCGACGCCCTCGATGGATGCGGCCGGGCGCCGGTTCATGCTGGTCGCCGGGCTTGAGGGGCTTGACGCGGCCGCCGCCGGCCGGCGCGGTGACCAGATCGCGCGACGGTCGGAGCAGGCGCTCTATGACGCCATGACCGGGGCGATCGCGCCGGCCGCGGTGCTGGAAGCGGTCGCGTCGGTTGATGGTTCTGACGACGGCGCGGCGGGGCAGGGCAGCCGTTGGTGGGTTGCCGAGCTCGATGCGCCTCTGGCCGCTGGTGATACCGCGCCGCCGCGCGTGCTGGCCGATCTGATGGTGCAGACGGTCTCCGCGGAGATGAGGGCATGATGCAGGCTATCCGCTGCCGGGCCGCCGGCGTGACCGACCCGGGACTGGTGCGCAGCGCCAACGAGGACGCCATGCTGCTCCGCGACGACGCTGGTCTCTGGGTCGTGGCCGACGGCATGGGCGGTCACAAGGACGGCGAGGTCGCCTCCGGCATGATCGTTTCGGAGATGGCCACAGCGCCCATGACCGGCGCATTCGACGTCGATCTTGAAACCCTGGCTGACGTCCTGCACCGGGCCAACGCCGCCATCTATGACATGGGCCAGCAGACCGGCGGCCGGGCCGGCTCGACCGTGGTCGTCCTGCTGGTCCAGGGCGCCCGGCTGGGATGCCTGTGGGCTGGCGACAGCCGCATATATCTGTTGCGGGACCGGTTGCTGGTCCAGCTGACGCGGGATCATACCCAGGTCCAGGAGATGGCGGATCGCGGGCTGCTGCAGCCGCATGACGTCAAGGGCCACCCCATGGGCCATCTGATCACCCGCGCCGTCGGCGTGGAGCCGGAACTTCTGGTCGACGCGGTCGTCGATGACCTGCAGCCGGGCGACGTGATCCTGCTGTGCAGCGATGGCCTGCACGGCGTGGCGGACGAAACCGAGATCGCCGCCATCCTGGCCGGCCGCGACGCCGATGCGGCCAGCGCCGCCCTCGTCGCGTTGGCCAGGCAGCGCGGCGCACCGGACAATGTCACGGCGGTCTGTGTCGTCTGCGAGGAAGTCACCGCCCTTCGACTGGCGGGGGCCTGACGATGGCCGATCCCAAGGATCCTTCCGACGGCGAGGACGCAGAGTCCGCCTGGTTCTCTGGCGAGGAGCCGACGCCGGAAGCACCGCCGTCCTCACCACCGCCTCCGCCGCCCGAGGCGCACGAGCCGACGGTCTTCGCCCCGCGCGGCGCGGCCGACGCCGGCCCGGGCTGGGGCGCCTCGCCCATGCCGCCGCCACAGGCGGAGTCGCCGCCGCCCCCCGCGCCACCGCCGGGACCAGGCAACCGCGACGGGGGCCGCCTCGCGCCCGGCGAGGTGCTGAACGGCATCTACGAGATCAAGCGCTTCCTCGCCCGGGGCGGGATGGGCGAGGTCTATGAGGGGTTCAACGTCAACAACCCCGACGAGCGGGTGGCCATCAAGGTCATCCTCGCCTCGCTGGCGGACGACGACGACGTGCGGCGCATGTTCCAGAAGGAAGCGCGCACACTCAGCCAGCTGACCCAGGTGCACCACCCGGCGATCGTGCAGTACCGTCTGCTCGGGCCCTTCTACATTGTGACGGAGTTCATCGACGGCGTGCAGCTGGTCGATGTGCTCAGGACGCTGAAGCCGACCGAGAACGACCTGATCGCCTTTACCCGCCGCATGGCCGAGGGGCTGAAGGCCGCCCACGCCGCCGGCGTGCTCCACCGTGACATCGCGCCGGACAACATCCTGCTGCCGGGCGGCGGGCTGGCCTCGGCCAAGATCATCGACTTCGGCATCGCCCGCGACGGCAATGCGTCAAGTGACACGATCATCGGCGACGGATTTGCCGGCAAGCTGGGCTTCGTCGCGCCTGAGCAGCTGGGCGACTACGGCCGCGAGGTCGGCGACTGGACCGACATCTACAGCCTGGGCCTGGTTGTGCTGGCGCTGGCCAAGGGCAGGCCGGTCGATATGGGCGTCACCGTGGTCGACGCCGTCGACCGCCGTCGGGCCGGGCCCGACACCTCCGAGGCGCCGCCGAACCTGCGCCGCGTCCTTGACCGGATGCTGGCGGCGAATCCCAAGGACCGCTTCCGCTCGATGGCCGAGCTGATCGCAGCGCTGGATTCGCCGCAGCCGGGCGGAAAGGGTGCGAAGCCGAACCCCGCGAAGGCCCCCGGCGCTCCTGCGGGGCCGGGTGGCATCAAGCTGCCGGCAAAGCTGTCGATGCCGGTGCTGGCCTCGATCGGCGGCGGCGTCGCCCTGCTGGTCGGCGCCTTCGTGGTCGCGATGCTGATCGCGCCCAAACGCGATCCGGCGCTCGACCAGGCCGCGAAGGCCGCGGCGACCGCACCCTCCCAGCCGCCCGCCATGGTGGCTGAGCGGGCGCTGGCGAAGGTGCAGTGCGGCTGGCTGGAGGTCGTCGACCTGTCGCGCGGGGAGGGCGGCCTGTCGGTCACCCTGACCGGCTCGGCGGGCGATCCGGCGACGGCCGCCGAGTCCGTCAGCCGCGCCCTGGTCGCCGCTCGCCATCCGGTCGCGCGCATCGACACCAGCGGCGTGGTGCGGCTCGATCCCGGCGCCTGTGTGGTGATCGACGCCCTGCGGTCCGTGCGCATGCCGCCCGCCCAGGTGCAGCTGCCGTGGGTGTCCGTTGGCCCGACTTCGGTCAGCCTGCCGACGTTCCATCTCCAGCCGACGAAGACAGGTGGTTGCCCGATCCAGCCTGTCGCGGCGATCCCGATCGCGCTGCAGACGGCCGAGATGCCGGGCGAACCGACCGTGCTCGGCCTGCGACCGAACGGTGCGATGCAGCCGTTCTTCTTCGGTCGCGCGGAGCTGGAGAAGCTGGCGGCCGACTATCCGACCACGCAGAAGCTGCGGGCGGGCGGCGCGGACCTGACGGCCTGTGACAACAAGGCGGTGATCAGTGGCATCGTCGTCATCTCGGGCCCGAACGTGACGTCGCTCGGACTGTCGCGCACCAGTGAAACGCTGCCGGGTCCGGACTTCACCGCGCGCTTCGGAGAACTGGCCCGCGCCAATGGCTGGCGGACGCAGATGACCTGGTATCAGGTGGTCGGTGGCGCGCCGTCGGCGGCGGCCACACCGGGCGCTAGCCCGCCGCCGGCCGGGGCCCCGGCTCGACCGTGAGCCGGCCGTCCTTCAGGCCGTAGCGCAGCGATCCGGCGCCGTCCTCGGTCTCGACGATGTAGCGGTCGATGTCGGTGAACCAGCCGCCGAGGTCATCCGGCTCGACAAGCGGCAGCCAGACCCGGAACACGCGCGGGTCCCAGAAGCGGAACAGCACCGGCCCGGTCCCGTCCGGCAGCTTCGCCTGGGTGTAGTGCCGCAGCCGCCGCCGCACCGCCGGCAGCCCGGCCCGCGACGAGATCAGGATCCCCCACGACCGACCCCAACCCGCGCCGCGCCACAGCTTCGAGAGCGGATCGGTCGGCGCCAGCTCGACCACATGCGGCGACGCGGCCTTCAGCTCCGGATGCAGCCGCCCCTCGAACAGACACGCCGCCCCCTCCGGCTCCAGCCGCGCGACATGCTCATGCAGCGCGGGATCGGCGGCACAGTCGAGGACGGCGTAGAGGCGGGGGGATGTCATTGATCCACGGTCATCGCGGCGCGGGCGGCCATTGGCCTCTTGCCTTCAACGACACAACCTCCTGCGGCTGCGGCGGTGGCCAAGGCACGCCGCTCTGCCTGAGCTGATCGACGACCATCTGACGGGCGCGACCTTGAGGACTGGTCGGCGAGAGTGTCGAGATGGAGGTGATATATGCCAGGCTCACCCCTCTGCGGTCCGATGCGAACGGCGACCCGCCCCGGTCCAGCAGCCGCTTGGCCGCGAGGAAATCATCGATCTTCGCGGCCGTCATGCTCGGGGTGGCGCCAAGCGCGTTCGGCGCATCCGGCAGGGCCCCGGCATCAAGCAGGATGTTGATCATATCGATCCGGTTCACGAGCACCGCCCGAAATAGCGGGGTTTCACCGCCGCTGGTGGCGTCCGGGGAAGCGCCTGCATTGAGCAGGGTTGTCGCGAACCAGGTGTCACGAGCCTGGACGGCGATTGCGAGCGGAGACCTGTCCGGCCCGCCGTCGGCCTTCGCGCCTGCCTTCAGGAGGGCGACAACCATCGGTTTGTCGAGACGCATGACTGCTAGCAGCAGTGCCGTTTCACCCTCGGCACCAACTGTGTTGACCCCCGCGGGCACGGCCGTCGATCTCGCGATGGCCTGGGGAGCATCACCCTTTTCCACGGCCTCTATGAAGAGTTGGCTGGTCGGCTCCGGGAAGGCGTCGGACAGCTTGCTCATGGCAATGCCTCCCGCCGGACTGCAGCCCGGGGATATGATCGAGAGGGCGAGCGAAAAAAGGGCGACGAATGCGCCATCATGGACAACCCTTCTGGGCGCGTTCTGTGTCGATGCCATGCAGGACCCAGTCCATGCCATGTTTGTCCACGGGATTGTGTTGGTCGGCCCACGACTTGCCGGGCGGCGCTGCTTCCGGCAGGCGATGTCGCTGGCCATAGGCTACCGGCAGTGTTGGCGCGCCGCCAGCCTGACTGCCCAACAACCAGCCCGCCGCGGCTGCGCCGAGGAAGGGACTTACGGCTGTGAGGGCACCCGCCAGGCCCGACAGTATCGCGCCGCGATTGTCCTGTAGTCCCGACAACGCCTCACCGGGCACGTAGTAGGCGTCGACCGGAGGCTTTGCACTGGAGCTCGCGACCGTGTGCGCGTGAAGTCCGGCTGAATTGAATGTCGTCGCGGGGCGGTTCGTGGACACAGCTGCGGCGGACGCCATCCCGCCGCCAAGCGAATGGCCGGTGAAGCGGACATTCCCGCCCTGGGCACCAGCCCCGATCTGCACATCCTTGGCTAGGAGTTTCGCCCGATTATAGTGGTCGGACTCGAATCCGGCGCCTTGCTTGGCGTTCTGGATCCAGTCCGAACCCGTCTGGGTTCCCCGATAGGAAACGACATAGTCGTTGCCGTGCTTGTAGACCGAAGCACGGAAATCGGAGTCCCGGGGTTCCAGAGCAGACGGATCGACGCCCAGCGCGGCTAGCTCACGCTTTCCAGCTTCCGTTTTCGGATCGATGTGTTGATAGCCCGCAGGCACCGCCTTGCCCGGATTGTAAGCATCGGACGCCAGCATCGCCTGGTCACGCGCATCCGCCAGCTTTGCGCATTCGGCGGACACCGGCCGGGTAGGGTTCTGTTTTGGCACCGATGGCGGCGTGGCAGCCTTCGGCTTTGACGGCACCGGGTCCTTCGAGGGCGGGGGCGCGACTGCGCTGGCGATGCCGTGGCTGGCCGCGAGATCCTCCTGCGCCGCCTTGAAACACGCTTCGCAGAACGGAGCGCCGGTGCGCTGGGCGTCGATGAGGACCTTCAGCTGCGCGGCGAAGTCCGAGTAGGCGAGCACCAGCGCGCCCTTCGGAACCGCCGCGCCGCCGCCGCTGATGGACTTGCTCTCGCCGATGATCACGGTCGGCAGTCCGGCGACAATCGTCCCGCCATGCGCCGTGCTGTCGCCGATGCGGGCCGCCGGCATCTTGTTGACGAAGACGCCGCTGGAGCCCTTCACGATCGTGTCCGGCGGGCCCACGCAGACGGCCATGTCGCCGACCCGCGCTTGCGGCAGCTTGCCCGTCAGGACGTTGAACGAGCCCTTGACGATCGGCCCGCCGACATGCGGGATCGGCGGGGTGCCGGGCGTCACCATCGGGCAGGCGTGAAAGTCGGTGATGCGGGCGGCTGGGGGCATGGCTACCTGTAGATCGCCCAGTCGGGGCCATGACGGCCGATGAGGATGGGGAAGCTCCAGACTTCACCCCCGCGCACGGTCTTGCGAATGTAGGGCGCGCCCGTGGCGTCGACAGCCTCGAGCAACCGTCCATCCGCGACCCGGCGCAGGACAGGTTCGGACGGATCGGGCGACCCGCCCGTCGTAACAGCCGGCTGGGCGAAGGTCGGCGTCAGCCGGGCGACATAGTCCTCTACCGTGTCCAGCGGGAAGGCGCCGGGTCGGTCCGCCATGGCCGGCGCCATCGCGGCGAAGATTGAGGCGGCGTCACCGGCGCGCCATGCGCGGGCGATCTGCTCGATGAAGTCGCGGGCTCCGGGCGAAGTCGGGTCCACGACCGGAGCGTCCATCCAGGCCCAACGCGCGGAAATTCGTGTCGCCAGACCTCGTCGCTGGTTGATCTGTACATTGGGTTCGAGATCGCGAAACTCGTCCCGGAAGAAGGGCTCGCCATCGACGCCGACGATATCACCAGGGGCGTAGCCGGCGACCGTGAGGGCCAGGCGGCCATCGGGGTTGTCGTCGATCCGGGTCCAGGCGCCGACGACATCGAGACGGTCTTCGCCATGCAGCACGCCGTTCAGGCAGACTCCGCCACCCTGTTGCTCGGCGCCGTTTCCACGCCAGACGGGAATGTCATTGATGCGCACCACGGCGTCGAGGTGGCGGCTGTCGATTTCCAGATAGAAAAGCTGCTCTCCGCTCATGACGCGCTCACGTAAGGAGAATTGGCGCTGAACGTGAACGTCTTGATTCGTGGCGGATTGTTCTTTTCAGCCTTGGCGTCCCTCTCGGCTTTGTCCTTTTCGGAGATGCGGGTGTCCCTCAGGGCCCACAGGTCGTTGATTTCATACTCTTCCATTCGGCCGAGGCGATCATTGTAGGCGTTTACCTTGAACAGCCACTGGCCGCAGGTCGCCTTCATCGTCACCTCAACGCCCTGAGGAATCAGCTTGGGCGTCGCCTCGAGCTTGCCTTCGATCGACGCGGTTCGCTGGTACTCCCAGCCGGCGCCAAAGGCGCTGGCCTTGCCGTGCACCTTTGCTTCGAAGCCCAGCGTGCCCGTTGCGGGCGAGACCGGTGGCGAGGATTCGGGCTCCTTCTCGCCGGCAGCCTGAATGTTGGCCTCGATCGACAGACTGAGCGTTCCGGACAGGTAGGCGAACAGCACGGCGCCCCCGCCGTAGAAGGACGAAAGCGCCTGCATCTTGAGACCAGCGCCCACTTCGAGGCTGGCGTCGATCAGCTTGCCGTTGAGGTGGAGCTTCCAGGCGCTGCCGATGCAGACGTGTCGCGATCCGACATGGACGGCCGGCTTCCGTTTCCAGCTGTATGTCGCGCTGACGGCGAGGAACTTGGCCGACCCCTCGATCCAGTACCCGGCCTTTGGAAGACCCTTCAGGACATCGGTGAAGTCCTTAAAGGCCGCAGTCACCATCTCGATGTCTTCGACGATGGAGGCGGTGTCGGCCACGGACTTTCCGTTGCGCAGGATATCGAGCTTGATGCCCCGCGCCGAGTGAGATTTCTCGTACTTCCAGGGACTGCGCGTATGGCCGCCCTCGGGCTTGAGTTCGATCTTCCGCGAGATTTCGTCCCTGGAGAAGAAGCTGTCGATCGAGTGAGTTCGCGTGCTCGAGGCCGTTTGCCCCTTGTCGGTTGTGGTGACTTCCCGTTCGACTTTTTCGTAGCGGTCGTCGACCAGTCTGCCGCTCGTGCTGGTGGACTTGCCGAACCGGTCGCGCGACTCGCTTTCCTCGAACACGGTGGATCCGCGCGCCTTGACGTCCAGCGTTGACGACGACTTATAGCCGCGCTCTTCGCCGTAGCCGATGCTGATGCCGGCCGGCGCGGACAAGGTGATGCTCCAGTCCTGTGGCGTGAAAACCGCGACCCTGGCGTTCAGCGAACGCCTCGGCAGGTGCGCCAGGCTCATCGGGCGACCGCAGGACGCCGCCACCACGGAGTAAAGCTGCTTGTCCCCGGTCATGACCGAGCGGGCGTCCTGGTGGGCATAGGAATCCGCCGGCCCACGAAGCATGACGAGGCCGGTTATCGGCTGAACAAGGGGCGCTTCCGGCGAAATCAGGACGGGCTGTTTGTGGTTCGATGTGCTGCAGGCGCCGACGTAGGTGGCTTGCGCGGTCACTGAAGCCAGCTTGTCGGCTACCCCAGGACCTCCGCTTGAGCCCAGGACTTCAATGTAAAAGTCTGCACTCCTGAGCGCGCTCGCGGCGTGCGCCGGGACGTCGGCCGCAACCGGCTCGCGTATCAGCCGACGATTGGTCGAAAAGCTGTGAGATTTCGCGAGGCAGTCGGTGACAGTGACCTTGAGCGTCTCGACGTCGCAGGGCAGCAGCTTCTTCGCCTTGCAGGACGCCGTCCCCTTCACCGCATTGGTGCGTCTGGCCCCTCCGCCGGCCATCAGCCGATGTCCTCGACCATGACGCCCCACAGGTCGGGATGCTCGAACTCCATGTGGATCAGCCGCAGCTCCGGTTCTGCATCTGCCTCGATCATCACCTCGCGAAACAGCTTCGCATCGCAGCGCGCCTTCAGCACCAGGTAACGGGCGATATCCTCGGTGATCTCGAAGCCGGCGGCGACGGCTTCCTCGGTCCAGGCGCGCAACTCCGCATCCGCTAACGCCTTGCCATCCTGCGCCTTCAGGAACGCGCCGGCGTGCCGGGCCACACGCCGCAGCAGGTCCGCGCTGAAGCCCTGAAGTTGTTCGGGGGTGATGGTTACGACTGAGATCGCCATCAGCAGGCCTCGCCGGCAAGCAGGCCGCCGCGCCCGCTTGACCCCTGCCGCCATCCACGGTCCCATCCCCCCGACGAAAGGGGGGCAAGGTCATGGAATCGGAAGCTGACAAGGAGACGCTCAAGGCGCTGGGCGAGATGCTCAACCTGCATGACAGCGAGGCCAAGACGATGGCTGCGGTCCTGCGGCACTGTTCGAAGTTCGGCATGACGACCGGCGGCGGGATCGCGGTGGCGACGGCCGGTGTCGGTGCGGTGATGGTGCCGGGCGTGGGGTCGGTGCCGGGCTGGCTGGTCGGGTTCGCCTCGGGCTTCGCCGGCGGAACGCTCGTGTGCACGATGGCCCATCGCGGCATAGTCGTCGAAGGCCTCAAGCGGCTCATGAGCGAGGGCGGTGAGGAGGTCGGCGGCGAGGGCGCGGCGGTGTTCAGGCTGCGCACGACCCTGGCGCGGCTGGGCGACGGCTGACGTTTCGGGCGCGGCGCCGGCCATGGCTCAGCGCTTCCGCCGCATGGTGTTGGCCGCGTCCTCGTAGGCGCGACGGAAGGCCTTGGCGAAGACGTCCATGAAGGCCTCGTCGGAGCCCTGGACCACGCCCTCGAACTCCCGTTCATAGGCCTTCCACAGCGCCGCCTCGCGGGCGCCGGGCAGGATCTTGGCCAGCAGGCCCCGGCCTTCGGCCCGGTCGCGGATCGCCTGGGGCGAGAAGCGGTCCAGCGTCGTGCGCAAGGCGCCCTGCATCGCCGCCAGGGTGGCCATCTGGTGGGCCTGAAGGTCCTTGAAGCCGTCCTCTACGGCCCGGTCGGCCGGCATGAACCCGCGCTGTGGCGGGTTGAGCAGCTGGCCCAGCGCCTGCTCGGGCGTGCGGGCGAACTTCAGCGGATTGTTGCCGGAGAGGTCCAGCGAGGTGCCCTGGGCGCCCAGCTCGGCTTTGGCGCGGGCGCGGGCTTCCAGCATCACCACCAGACCGGCGGCCATGCGGCGCATCAGATCACCGGCGCGCGCGGCGGCCTCGGCCGGATCGCCGTCGACGTCGGCCGGGGTCAGGCCGGCGGCCGTCAGCAATTCGATCCAGGGATCGGGTCCGGACGGCGCAGGGGGAGTCGCGTGAACGACCGTCGCCTCAACAGCCGGCGCGGGGGCCGGGGCCGGCACGGGAGTCGCCGGCGGTGACGCCCAGGCGGCCGCGCCGTCCATGCCGCCACGGGACCAGTCCACGCTGTTGACCGACGCCATCCGCGCCCAGACGTCAACGGCGTCCGGCGCGCCGGGGGGCGGCGGCGAAGCAGGGGCGGGCGCGGCCTCGGGCCAGGCGCTTGCGCCGGCGACCGACGGAGCGCCCCAGGCGTCCGAGCCGGCGCCGCGACCGCTGATCGCCGAGCCCGGCTCGCGCCAGCGGCTGTCGGCCTCGGCCGGATCACCGCGCAGCCCGGCCGGCTCGGGGGCCCAGCCGCCGGACGCGGGCGGCGGCGAAGGCGGCGCTGCCCCCCATCCGGGAGAGGGCGGCGGCGTGGCAACGGCCTCCGCCGGCTCACTCCAGCCCGACAAGGGCGCCGCTGCCTGGGGTGGCGGCGGATCACCCCAGCCCGCGGAAGGCGCGGGGGCGGGCGTCGCGCCCGGTGCGTCGTCCCAGCCGCTCCAGCCCCTGGCGGGCGTCGGCTCGGCCTTCCTGACCTGGTCAGCGCCTGACAGGCTCGCGGCGATCCGGTAGTGGCCGATCGCCAGTTCGTCGCCCTCGGCCAGAACGTGCGGCCGGGCGAGCCGCTCCGTCGCGCCGTTCAGGAACAGACCGTTGGTCGACTTGTCGGACAGCAGGTAGCCGCCGTCGCGAAACTCGATCTCGCAGTGGGTCGAGGAGATGTGGTTGCGCGGATCAGGCAGGCACCAGTCCGCATGGGGCGAACGACCGATCCGCGCGCCATGGCGGTCAAGCACCAGCTGGGTCGGCTCGCCGTTATCCAGCCGGTCCAGATTGAGGATCGTCAGGGTCAGGGCCACGCGTCAGTCCTCGGCGCGCGAGGCGGCCAGGGCCGCGCCGGCCTCAAGGCATCGGGCCAGGGCCGAGGCCGGCTCGGCCGCGCAGGCCGCGGCGACGAGCACCGCGCCGGCCGCGCAGCGCCCGGCG
>CAIOHT010000137.1 GCA_903858185.1 uncultured Caulobacterales bacterium | reverse complement strand
CCGGTGCGCGATACCGTTGTGGAGATGGCCAAGGCGAACGGCGTGCCCTCGGACAAGATCTACATCTACGACGGCAGCAAGCAGTCCAACCGTTACACGGCCAATGTCTCGGGCCTGTTCGGGTCCGCGCGGATCGCCATGAGCGATACGATGTTCAAGCAGGATGCTGATCTTGCTGAAGTGCGCGGGGTGGTGGGGCACGAGATGGGTCACTACGTCCACACCCATTCGCTGTGGATGGCGGGCGTCTTCAGTCTGCTCGCGATGCTCGGCTTCTTCCTGGTCGATCGCCTGTTCCCGCTGGCGGTGCGGCTGCTGGGCGCCCGGGGCGTGGAGGGGGTCGCCGATCCCGCCGGTCTGCCGGTGCTGTTCGCCATCCTGTCGGTGCTGTCCCTGCTGGCCACTCCGGTAACCAGCACCCTGATCCGGACGATGGAGGCGGACGCCGACAACTTCTCCCTTCAACGGGTGAACGAGCCGGACGGTCTGGCCAAGGCGCTGGTGAAGACGATCGAGTACCGGGCCGCGACGCCGGGCAAGCTCGAGGAGATCATCTTCTATGATCACCCGTCGGTCGGCTGGCGCGTGCGCAACGCGATGGACTGGAAGGCCGCCCACCTGAAGCCTGCTGCGGTGATGGTGGATCTGACGCCCGAGGCGCCGGAAACGGCCCCGACGGCCCCGGCGAAATAGACAGCGAGGCCCTTCCTCCTCGATGGAGGAAGGGCCTTGCCGTCCTAGCGCTTCCTGACGAACACAGTCCCCGCCGAATAGCCCGCGCCGAAGCTGCAGATCAGGCCGGTCTCGCCCGCGACGAAGTCGCTGTTGGCGCGGTGGAAGGCGATGATCGAGCCGGCCGAACTGGTGTTGGCGTAGGTGTCGAGAATGATGACGTTCTCTTCGGGCGTCGGGTCTCGGCCGAGTACGCGCCTGCCGATCATCTCGTTCATGTTGATGTTGGCCTGGTGCAACCACAGACGCTTGAGGGTGGTCGGGTCGATGCCCAGCTCGGCGGCGTGGGTGACGATCATCTCGCTGACCATCGGCACCACCTCACGGAAGACCTTGCGGCCTTCCTGGACGAACAGCTTGTCGCGCGCGCCGATCCCCTCGGGGGCCGCGTTGTTGAGGAAGCCGAAGTTGTTGCGAATGTTGTTGGAGAACTGGGTCTTCAGCTTCGTGCCGAGGATTTCCCAGCCGCCGTCCGCCTGATCCGCAGCCTCGACGATGACGGCCGTCGCCACGTCGCCGAAGATGAAGTGACTGTCGCGATCCTTGAAGTTCAGATGGCCGGAACAGATTTCCGGATTGACCATCAGCACAGCCTTGGCGGACCCGGAGGCGATGAAGTCGGCAGCAGTCTTGATCCCGAAGGTCGCGCTGGAGCAGGCCACGTTCATGTCGAAGGCGAAGCCCTCGATTCCCAGGGCCTGCTGCACTTCGATCGCCATGGCCGGATAGGCGCGCTGCATGTTGGAGGCGGCGCAGAGCACGGCGCCGATCTCGCTGACCGGCTTGCCCCATTTGGCGATGGCGTCGCGCGCCGCCGCCACGGCGATCTCGGCCAGGATCGAGATCTCGTCGTTGGAGCGCTCGGGAATGTTGGGCCGCATGACCGTCGGATCGAGGATCCCGGCCTTGTCCATCACAAAGCGGGCCTTGATGCCGGAGGCCTTCTCGACGAACTCGGCGGAGGAGGGGGTCAGGGCCTCGACCTCGCCCTTGGCGATGGCCTGGGCATTGGCCGCATTGAACTGTTCGACATAGGCGTTGAAGGCCTCGACCAGCTCCACGTTCGAGATGCTCTGGTCGGGCGTATAGAGCCCGGTGGCGGCGATGACGGCCTGATGCACGATGGTGGGTCCCGACGATGCGCGCGCCTGGGTGACGCGCGGCGCTGTTTCTGGTTGGCGCGTTAGATAGCACGTCGGGCGGCCGCGTCAGCCCGTGTGGCGCATGGGCAACGCTACAAACCCGCCTCATTCCGCCCGTTGAACCGCCGCGGACCCGCCGCGTTTGGCTCCTACTTCACCCCCGGCTGGGGAGCTGAAGAAAAGCGTCAAGGAGTACAAGACGATGAAGTCTCTCATGATTACGGTCGCGACCGCCGCTCTTTCCGTCGCCGCCGTTCCAGCCGTCTCTCAGGCCCAGGAAGTCTACGGCACGGTCGGCTACGCCAACGTGGACGCCGATGGCCCGACCCTGGGCGCCCTGCAGGGCCGCCTCGGCTACAAGTTCAATCCCTACGTCGGGATCGAGGGCGAAGCAGCCTTCGGAATCACCGATGACACCGTCGGGCTCTTGGACGTCGAGCTGAAGCACGAAGTCGGCGCGTTCGTCGTCGGCTTCCTGCCGGTCAGCCCCAAGGCGGACCTGTTCGCCCGCGTCGGCTACTCGAGCACGAGCTTCGACACCTCGCTGGGCGACGTGGATGACGATGGCGTGGCGTGGGGCTTCGGCGGTCAGTACCACTTCACCGACAAGGACGGCGTGCGCCTCGACTGGACCCGCCATGACTATGACGTCGGAAGCGCAGACGTCTGGGCTGTCGCCTATACCCGCAAGTTCTGATCTCCGCCGGATTGTCGGCCATCAAGCCCCTCCCGGCGACGGGAGGGGCTTTTTTGTTGACGCCGGGCTCTCCCGGACGACATTCCACGGCGGGGAGACGGCGCACCGTGACAGAGACACTCATCAGACTTGCCGTGTCGGCATTGCTGATCGCCTTGATGATCGGCGTGGCGGCCTGGGCGCGTATTGCCCGACCGACATCGCCGCTCGACGACGCATCGGCCCGCGATCTGCTCGCCGGTGAGTTTCCGGGCCTCAATCCCGACTACATCTGGATCGCCGGGGACGGGGCCGGCGCGATCGCCCGGGCGGGCGCAGACGCGCTGGTCATTTACCGTCTCGGTGACTCCTGGGTCGCGCGGACGATGCCCTGGCGACTGGCCCTGCAGGCTCCCGTGCATCGGGGCAAGGTGCTGCTCAAGTTGCGCGACCCCGCGGCGCCGATGGCCCGGCTGGCCGTCAGCGGCGTGACGCCGTGGCCCCCCCAATCCCCTGCTGAGGCGCTGGCCGCATGACCCTCGATCCCATCAAGGCCGCCTTTGACCCGGTGGCGCTCGCCGTCCCGATCTTTGTGATCACCATTATCGGCGAGATCGTGCTTGCCAGGTTTCGCAAGGCGAAGGCCGTCTACGAGTTCCGTGACACGGCAACGTCGCTGGGTATGGGGCTGGGCAGCCAGGTCGCCGGCCTGCTGACGGGCGCGGCGATTTTCGGCGTGATTCTGTGGGTCTACGAGTACCGGCTGTTCACGATCCCGATGACGGCGATCTGGGCCTGGGTGGCGGTCTTCTTCCTCGAGGACCTGACCTACTACTGGTTCCATCGCCTGTCGCATGAGCGGCGGTTCTGGTGGGCCAGCCACGTCAATCACCACACCTCGCAGCACTACAATCTGGCCACCGCCCTGCGGCAGACCTGGACGGGCGGCCTCGCCGGGACCTGGCTGCTTTGGTTGCCGTTGATCCTGCTGGGCTTCCCGCCGGCCATGGTGGCGATCCAGAAGGGCGTCAGCCTTGTCTATCAGTACTGGGTTCACACAGAAGCGATCCGGCGCTTCCCGCGCTGGTTCGAGTCGGTGTTCAACACGCCGTCGCATCACCGGGTGCATCATGCGCGCAACCCGCGGTACCTCGATGCCAACTACGCTGGCATCCTGATCATCTGGGACCGGATGTTCGGCACCTACATCCCCGAGGACGACGCCGAGCCATGCCGCTATGGTGTGGTGCATAACCTGGGTGATTTCAACATCTTCCGGGTGGCGTTCCACGAGTGGATCGCCATCGGCAAGGACCTGGCCGGGTCACGCTCGATCCGCGAGGTGCTCGGCTACCTGTTTGGCCCGCCGGGCTGGAGTCCGGATGGCTCGCGCGACACGTCCGCAACGCTGAAGGCGAAGTGGCGGGCCCGCGAGGCGGGCGCGATCAGTCCCTCAGCAGCGGAAGAGACAGCCCCCCTGCAGGCCGCTGAGTAAGCAGCTCGCGGCGGAAGCGGAACAGCTCGGCGGGACGACCACCGGTCTCGGTGTCCATGCGGCCCAGGCCCTCGACCAGATCGATGCGCTCGACCACGCGGCGGAAGTTCTGCTTGTGCAGCGGCACGCCGGCGATGGCCTCGACGGCGCGCTGCAGGGCCGAGAGCGTGAATTCCGGCGGCATCAGCTCGAACACGACCGGACGGTACTTCAGCTTCCCGCGCAGCCGCCCCAGGCCCGTCGCGAGGATGCGGCGGTGGTCCGACAGCATCGGCTCGCCTAGCGCTGCAGACAGGGCAGGGGGCTCGACGGTGGTCTCTCCGCGCTCTCTGGCCCGGTCGCGGCCCGCCTCGGGCGCGAGACCCGCTTCGTAGAGCAGTTCATAGCGGTCCAGCACCCGCTCCTCGTTCCAGCGGGCGTCGTCCAGGGCGAACAGCAGACGGGCGCGAGAGAGCTTCGCCTCGTCCTTGCCAGCCCAGGCCCGCAGCGCCGGGGCGATGGCATCGTCGATCAGGGCCGGACGCCCCTGCCGCCAGTCCTCCCACGGAAAGAAGCGAGCCCACGGCGCCCAGGCGCTGTCGGGCGCGGCGGTGTCGACGGCCGTCGGGGTCAGGGCCAGGTAGCCGACCGAGACGACTCGGGCGGCGCCGGCGCCGATCTCGGCCCGGGGGGCGTCCCGGCCCTTGTTGCCGAAGGTGTAGAGCTGTTCGACGTAGCCGAGGTCGAACCGGGTCTGCTCGGTCACGAAATCCCGAAGCGCGATCTCGAATGTACGGTGCCCCTCAGGGTTAAACGGCCCGAACGGCAGGCCCGCCAGGGTCGAGACGCGGTCCGTCGCTGTGTCGTGCGGCCGCACGGTCAGCACAACCGCTTCGCCGCCGCGAATGGCCATGATGACGGCCGACAGGCCGATGACGACGGATTGGGACATCCGCTGCTGGTTAGCACCCCGGAGGGCGGTGGGGGAGAGCGTCTATTCCTTGACGTGCGTCTGCGGTCTGTCGCCGCCGTCTGACAGCTCGGTCTTCCATTCGCCGCGATCATTCTGGTAGCGGATTGTCTCGTCCTGTCCGTCAAGCTGCTGCTCGGCCGCCGCCCGATGGGCCGCGCCGGACGCGGCGTCATGCGTCGCGAAAGTCTCGGAGAACACGTCGCCGAGCCTGTAGGCCCAGCCGCCGTCGTGCTCGACGATGGTGTAGGTGATGTCCGTCATGTTCCGGTTCCTGTTCACCGGAGAAACGCGCCGGATCAGCGACCGTTGCTGTCAGGGCTTGAGCGTCAACTCGAAGGGCGCGCCGGGATAGGCGTACTCCCCCGCGCCGATCGCCGCGATGGCGTCGGCCATCCGGCCCTTGCGGCCCAGCATGTCGTCGGCGATCTGCACCATCAGGGGGTTGGGCGTCGCCGAACTGGACGCCTTGCGCAAGGCGTTGGCGATATCGGCTTCCGCCCGGTCCGGGTTCTCCTCGCAGGCAAGGATAAAGGCCGTGGCCGTGGAGCGGCTGACGCCGGCCCAGCAGTGAACCAGCAAGGGCGCCGACAGATCCCGCCGGCGACCGAAATCTATGATGCGGTCGACCATTTCGCCGCTGGGCAGGACCTTGCCTTCAGTCGCCTCCCAGATGTCGTCGACCGCCAGCTTCAGGTGGCGGTCGGGAAAGAAGCGCGGCGCCTCCCCCATCAGATGCGGATCGAGCAGGGTTATCAGGTGGGACGGCCGCCGGAACCGGACCACCGTCTCGACATCGCGCAGGGGGCTGACAATCAGGGTCACGGGTGATCACTCGGTATTGAAAGCAGCCTCGGCGGGTTCGAACCCGGCCGCCTCCGACAGGACGTGGAAGCGATGAACATAGCGCTTCTGGGCTTCGCTGGGCGCCTGGGGGTCGATGGTCAGGCGATAGCCGGGTGGCGGCGCGCCGAAGATCGCCAGCGCCTCGTCGTGGCCGAACCCCGCCAACTGGGTTGCCTCGAAGAAGGCGCAGGCGCGGTCGGCCTGCTTGATCAGCTTCTTGATCGCGACGGGGGTCTTGGCGGGCAGGCCGAAGCGGGCATGGATGGCGTGCTCCAGCCGCTCCTCGAAATCCTTGTAGCTGACGCCCAGCGCGGCCTTGAACGGACTGATCATGTCGCCGATCACATACTCCGACGCGTCGTGCAGCAGGGCGGCAAGGCGCCATTTCGGATCGACTGTCGGCTGGATGTGCGCCACCAGTTCCTCGACGACCATCGAGTGCTGGGCGACGGAGAAGCCGTGTTCGCCGATCGTCTGGCCATTCCAGCGCGCGACCCGCGCCAGACCGTGGGCGATGTCCTCAATCTCGATATCGACGGGCGAGGGATCGAGCAGGTCCAGGCGTCGCCCGGACAGCATCCTTTGCCAGGCGCGTGGTGTAGCCTTCGTCGAACGCGCGCTTCGGAGCCCTTTCGCCACCCGTTCGTTCCTTATCTTGAGCAGGGCGCTTCAACTGGCGCATCGGTTGATAAAGATCAATGTCTGCGCGTGGTCTCCGGATCACGGTTCGGTTTAGAGGGAGAACTGCAATGAGTTGGGCAAGGATCATGGCGCCGCTTGCGGGCGGCGCCCACGACGCGGAAGTTCTGAAGGCGGCGGTCGCACTGGCTGCGCCGTTCGGGGCGGAGGTGGCGGCGGTGCATGCGCCGGCCGACATCGCCGACCTGATGCCGTGGATGGGCGAGGGGTTCATGGGCGGTGTGCAGATCACCGCTATGGACAGCCTCAAGGAAGCCGCTGCCGAGGGCGAGCGCGCAGCCCGGGCCGCCGCCGAGGGCTGCGGCTACGCCAAGGTCAGGTTCCAGTCCCTCGAAACCCCTGTCTGGGCGGGGCTCTCCATGGAGGGTCGTCTTTCGGACGTCGTGGTGTTCGACACCGAGGCCGCGCGCGGCCGGGGCCCTCTCGCGGAAGCTTTCCAGCAGATCGTCGCCGATGAACAGCGGCCGGTGATCGTTGCGCGACCTGGCCTGAAGGCCGGCGGTGTCGCGGTTGTCGCCTGGGACGGCGGCAAGGAAGCCAGCCGTGCCGCACGCACCGCCCTGCCGTTGCTGGAAAAGGCCGCCCGGGTGGTGATTCTGGCTGCGCCGGCGGCGTCCTCCCGGAGCTTTGACGCCGATCGCCTGAAGGACTTCTTCGCCGCCAGAGGGGTCAAGGCCGAGGTCGAGCTGCTCGCCGGGACCGGTGACGCCGCCCACCCGTTGCTCGAGGCCGCCCAGCGCCTGACCGCCGACATTCTGGTGGCCGGCGCCTTCGGTCACCCGCGGCTGCAGGAGTACATCTTCGGCGGTACGACCCGCACCCTGCTGAACAACGACGGCCCGTCGCTGTTCCTCTCGCACTAACCGACAGAAACGAGGACTACATGACGCTTTCGCGCATTGTGATGCGCCTTGCGCGCAATCCGGGCACCGAGTTTGCTGACGGCGACGACCACCGTGGCTATAGCCTCGTCGCCCCGCTGCAGGCAGACGGCAAGCTCGATATCGAGCGTTTTCAGGCCCACCGGGAAGCCTGTTCTGTCCGGCGGTTTGCGCCGGACGAAGAGGCGGCGACCGGCGTGCTCAAGCGGCGCGGCCAGACGTGGTTCTTTGACTATGACTCGTCTGACGACACCGACGACGAGCCGGTGCACCGCCTGGGCGAGCACCATTTCGTCGTCGGGGAGTATGTCTCGGTCGCCGACGAGGATGGCCGTATGCTGGCCTACAAGGTGACGGAGGTCACTCCGGCCCGATCGTGATCCCCTTGCCGCGCCGTCCACCGACGTTGTGGCGGACCAGTTCGCTGGCGTCCGAGAAGCTGTCTTCGTCGGCATCGTGGCCGCGCCTGGCCTTGAGCGTGGCCACGACCATTGGTCCGGTCTTGGGGCCGCGAGCCTCGTAGCCGACAACGGCCCAGCCGTCCGCGATCTTGTCGCTGGCCAGAATGAAGCGGGAATAGATGCCGTCGTCGCGCTGATGACGACGGCTGGACTCGCTCTCGACGGTCTTGCCGTTGACCTCGACGTTCCGCTGTACGCGGATTTCAGCGCCGTCGTCATCGGCGTTGATCTGTGCACCATCCGGACCGCCGACGTTGATGTCCGCGCCGCCTTCGCCCGCCTTGATCGAGACACCCGGCAGCCGGATATCCACGTCGTCCTTGCCTGCGGAGGCCCCGGCGTCCGCGACCGCCGCAGGTTCCGCCTTTGGCATCAGCGCCCGAAGCTCCGCCTCGATCGGCGACAGGGCGGCCGCCGCACCGCCATTGACCAGTTGAACCAGCGTGAGCGTGACCTCCACGCCGTCCGCCCCGTAGTTGCACGACAGGCCGTCGGGCGCGGCGCTGAGGCGCTTGAGGCGGCCCTGGGTCTCGGGGCAGTCCAGCTTGCTGACCACCTTCAGGGCCTGCGCCTTGCGCTGGCGAGCAGCATCGGGATGGTCACAGGCAGCCAGCGCCAGGACGGCGCAGCCGGCGGCCAGCAGGGCGATACGGTTCATTGGGCGATCCCTCGTGTGCTCTCTTGCAATGCAAGGGTGCGGCGGGACGCCAGAACGGTCCAGTGAAATCGCGGTAAGGGTGGAGGCGCAGGTAACGGGGACACGCATTCACATGCATGTCCCCGTGTTCGCTACTGTCCTGGGCGCGTGCTGCCGCTGCCTTCGCGGCGGGCCAGGAAGGCGAGGCGCTCGAACAGATGGACGTCCTGCTCGTTCTTCAGCAGGGCGCCGTGCAGCGGCGGGATCAGCTTGGTGGGATCCTTCTCGCGCAGGATCGCCTCGTCGATGTCCTCGACCATCAGCAGCTTGAGCCAGTCGAGCAGTTCCGACGTCGAGGGCTTCTTCTTCAGGCCGGGCACCTTGCGCATGTCGTAGAAGATGCGCATCGCCTCGGCGACCAGCTTCTCCTTGATGCCGGGGAAGTGGACGTCGACGATTTCCTGCATCACCTCGGCTTCGGGGAAGCGGATGTAGTGGAAGAAGCAGCGGCGCAGGAAGGCGTCCGGCAGTTCCTTTTCGTTGTTCGACGTGATGATCACGACCGGGCGGTTCTTTGCCTTGATCGTCTCCCGCGTCTCGTAGACGAAGAACTGCATCCGATCGAGTTCGAGCAGCAGGTCGTTCGGGAACTCGATATCGGCCTTGTCGACCTCATCGATCAGCACCACCACGGGATGGTCGGCGGCGAAGGCCTCCCACAACTTACCCTTGATGATGTAGTTGGAAATGTCGTGGACGCGTTCGTCGCCCAACTGCCCGTCGCGCAGGCGGGACACGGCGTCGTATTCGTACAGGCCCTGCTGCGCCTTGGTGGTGGACTTCACGTGCCACTCGATCAGCGGATAGCCAAGCGCCTCGGCGATTTCGTGGGCGAGGACGGTCTTGCCGGTGCCGGGTTCGCCCTTGACCAGCAAGGGCCGCTGCAACGTGACCGAGGCGTTGACCGCGACCTCGAGATCGCGTGAGGCGATATAACGTTCCGTACTCTTGAATCCGGCCACACTGGGCTCCCTTGCATTCGTCTGGGGGGATTGTCGGGAAAACGGCGGCTTAGGGCAATCCCTGGACAGCCCCCCTTGGGAGGGCGCCGTTCAGGCCGTGGCGAAGCGCGCCTCGTGCCGCTTGACCTGATGATTGTAGTTCGCCCGGTACTGGTCGCTGACCGACTGATGGACCGCGAGCGCGGCGGCGTCGCGTTCGGCGTTGGGTGGCTCTATCAGGTCGAAATGACCGTAGGTGTCCTCTCCGCGGACCAGCATCGCCTTGCAGCGGACGGGGCCGTCCACGCGCACATGCGTCGGGATATAGTTCAGCCCGATGCCGATCCGCCGGTGGGCGGCGTGGTTGCGGGCGGAACGATGGATCGCGAATTCGTGGTGCAGGGAAAACTCGCCCGCCCGCAGCGCCATGGCGATGGGCTTCGACTTGTCGAAATCCTCGGTGATCGTCTGGCCGGCGCGGTTGATGCTGTGCTTGAGGCCGAGCGCGGCGTGGCTGAGTTGGCGGGGGACGCCGTTGAAGGAGACGTGCTCCATGCAGCCGGCTTCCCGGCTTGCGTCGGTGATGGCGACCCAGGCGCAGACCTGCTCATTCGGGGTCAGGCCGAAATAGGTGCCGTCCTGGTGCCAGGCGGCGAAGGTCTTGGAATCGGGTTCCTTGATGAAGAACGTGCTGGTCCAGACCAGGATGTTCGGCCCGATCACGTCCTCCACCGCGTCCAGGATGCGGGGATGGCGGATCAGGTCGGCGAACCAGGGCGAATGGGCATGCCCGTGGGAGCGCCATTT
>CAIOHT010000136.1 GCA_903858185.1 uncultured Caulobacterales bacterium | reverse complement strand
GGCGTAAAGAAGAGCAAGGACCGCGCCCTGTTCAGTGGGCCGGTGCTCGCTTCGGACCGTCTCGTTGTCCTGTCGAGCGACGGCCGCGCCATCGCCCTGAACCCGAAGACGGGTGAAGTGCTCAAGACGCTGAAGATCGGTTCGTCGCTGCTGACCTCGCCGGTCGCGGTCAATGGCATGATCTATCTGATCACCGACGACGGTGATCTGGTGGCGATCCGCTAGGGAAACGTGTTATGGGCGCGGCCCCGCAGGCTGCGCCCCCTTTCCGCGTCAGGTCTGCTATCCTCTGACCGCGTTCCGTCCCGGAGCGCGGTCAACGTCGTTTAAGAAGTCCGATGCCTCTCAAACTCGCCATCGTCGGCAGGCCGAACGTCGGCAAGTCCACGCTGTTCAACCGGCTGGCGGGCAAGAAGCTCGCCATCGTCGATGACCGTCCCGGCGTCACCCGCGACCGTCGCTTCGCCAGCGGCAGCCTCGGCGACCTCGAACTGACCCTGATCGACACCGCCGGTTTCGAGGACGTCGACGACGACAGCCTGGAAGCGCGGATGCGCGCCCAGACCGAACTGGCGATCCAGGAAGCGGACGTGGTGCTGTTCCTGGTTGACGCCCGCGAGGGCATCACCCCGGGAGACGAGATCTTCGCCGGCATCCTGCGTCGCTATCAGCGACCGGTGATCCTGGCGGCCAACAAGGCCGAGGGCCGCGCCGGCGACACTGGCATCGCCGAGGCCTGGTCCCTCGGCTTCGGCGAGCCGCTGGCCATCTCCGGCGAGCACGGCGAGGGCATGGCCGATCTCTACGCCCTGCTGGCCGGTTTCGACGCCGAGATCGGCTTTCAGGAGGAGGAAGACTCCTCCGACAAACCCATCCTGATCGCCATCGTCGGTCGCCCGAACGCGGGCAAGTCGACCCTGGTCAATCGTCTGATCGGCGAGGATCGCATGCTGACCGGTCCCGAGGCCGGCATCACCCGCGACGCCATCTCGGTCGAGTGGGAATGGAACGACCGCAAGATCCGGCTCGTCGACACGGCCGGCCTGCGCCGCAAGGCCAAGGTGCAGGAGAAGCTGGAAAAGCTCTCCACCTCGGATTCGATCCGGGCGATCACCTTCGCCGAGGTCGTTCTGCTGGTGATGGACGCGACCCACCCGTTCGAGATCCAGGACCTGCAGATCGCCGACCTGGTCGAGCGGGAAGGGCGCGCCCTGGTCTTCGTGCTGGCCAAGTGGGACCTCGTCGAAGACCCGCAAGCGCGTCTCAAGGCCTTCCAGGAACACGCCGAGCGCATGCTGCCGCAGGTGCGCGGCACGCCCGTCGTGGCGCTCTCGGCCGAAACCGGCCGCGGCGTGGAGCGGTTGATGCCGGCCCTGGCCAAGGTCTACGAGAACTGGTCGACCAAGGTGAAGACCCGCGACCTCAACGACTGGCTGGCCATGGCCATCCAGCGGCACCCGCCCCCCGCCGTCGGCGGCAAGCGGATCAAGCCGAAGTACATGGCCCAGACCAAGGCCCGGCCGCCGACGTTCGTGCTGTTCTCCAGCCGCGCCGAACAGATGCCCGAGCAGTACCGCCGCTACCTCGTCAACTCGATGCGCGAGAGCTTCGACCTGCCCGGCGTGCCGATCCGGCTGACGCTGAAGAGCAACAAGAACCCCTATGCCGAGGGCGAGGCCAAGGGCGGCGCGCCGTCCTACCAGTCGGGCGGACTGATCAAGAAGGAAAAGGCCATGGCGCTCGCCGCCGAGGCCAAGGCCGCCCGCGCCGAGGAGGTCGCCAACGCCGAGGCGGGGATCGAAAAGCCCAAGCCGGTGAAGAAGACCGCTGTCAAGCTGACCGGCGTCAAGGCCGCCAAGGCCCGCGCTGCCGTCGCTCTGAAGTTCACCAAGGCCAAGGGCGCCAAGGGCTCGCGTCCGGGCATCCAGAAGCTGCGCGGCGGCGGCTCCGTGAAGGGGCGTCCGCCGAGGCCGTCCACCCGCACCGGGAAGAAATAGGAAGCCCTCTCCCAAAGGGAGAGGGAGGGGCCCGGCCGGCGAAGCAGGACGGGAGGGTGAGGGGATACGGCTTTACCGGCCTCGTCCTTAATCCCTCTTTCGACCTGCTCCGCTGGCCACCTTCTCCCTCCGGGAGAAGGATCAGAGCTGGCCGCCCGCCGCCTTCCAGTCGCTGAAGACCACCGCCGCCGTCGGCTGACCCAGGTCGGCCTGCGCCAGCTGCACGATCAGCGGCGCAATCTCGGCCGGGTCGGTGACGGTGGCGGGATCCTCGCCGGGATAGGCCTCCGCGCGCATTTTGGTCCGCATCGAGTTCGGATCCAGCAGCACGGCGCGGACACTGGTCGACTCCAGTTCGTCGGCCCAGCAGCGCACCAGCGCCTCCATGCCCGCCTTGGTGGCTGCGTAGGCCCCCCAGAAGGCCTTCGGTCGCTGAACCCGGCCGGTGGTCAGGAAGATCGCCCGTCCGGCCTCAGAGGCCCGCAGCAACGGCTCGAAAGACCGGATCAACCGCCAGCTCGCGGTCAGATTCACCGCCACGGCCTCGTCCCAGCGCTTCAGATCGATATGGCCGGTCGGGGTGATGCCGCCGAGCACGGCGGCAGAATGGACCATGATGTCCAGCCTGCCCCAGCGTTCGAAGATGTGGGCGCCCAGCGGGTCGAGGCCCTCGGGCTGCTTCAGGTCGATCGGGACCAGCGTCGCATGCTGGCCGGTAGCGGCAAAAATCTCGTCGTCGAGCGCCTCCAGCGCGCCCTGGGTGCGGCCGAGCGCAATGACATGGGCGCCGGCGCGGGCCAGGCCCAGCGCGGCTTGATAGCCGATGCCTCGGGTCGCGCCGGTGACGAGGGCGACGCGGTCTTTCAGGGGAAGGGAGTCCATCTGCGGCTTCTAGCCGGTCGTCGCGGTTTCTTGAACCCTCGCTGCGTACCTCTGGGCAATCACCGCGCAGGCCATCAGCTGGATCTGGTGGAACAGCATCACCGGCAATACGATGAAGCCGACGCTGGCGGCCGGGAACAGGATGCTGGCCATGGGAACGCCGGTCGCCAGGCCCTTCTTGCTGCCGCAGAAGACCGTGACGATCTCGTCTTCGGTCGAGAACTTCCAGGCGCGCGCGGCCAGCAGCGTGGCCACAAGCACCACAGCCAGCAGCACGACGCAAATCGCCAGCAGCACCGCCAGCTCAAGCCCGCTGACCTGCTTCCACAGACCGCCCACGACCGCCGCGCTGAACGCACCGTAAACCACCAGCAGGATCGAGCCGCGGTCGGTGTAGCTGACCAGCTTCGCGTGCCTGGCCACCCAACCGCCGACGAAAGGCCGGGCGAGCTGGCCAAGCGCGAACGGCAGCAGGATCTGCACCGCGACGTCCTGCACGGCCTTCAGCGACAGCCCGCCCGTCTGGGTATGCAGGAAGACGCCGACCAGCACCGGTGTCAGCACCACGCCGATCAGGTTCGAGGTCGAGGCCGCGACGACAGCCGCGGCGACATTGCCGCGGGCCTGGGAGGTGAAGGCAATCGACGACTGCACAGTGGAGGGCAGCAGGCAGAGGTACAGCACCCCCGCCGCCAGCTGGGCGGGCAGGAGGCTCTCCGGAAGCTGCACGAACAGCAGCCCCAGCAACGGAAACAGCACGAAGGTGGAGGCCACCACGGTCAGGTGCAGCCGCCAGTGCACCAGCCCTGCCACGACCGCCTCACGCGGCAGCCGCGCGCCATGCAGGAAGAACAGCAGTGCGATGGCGGCCTTGGTCAGCCAGCCGAACCAGACCGCGCCCTGACCGTGGACGGGCAGGACACTGGCGATCACGACCATCAGCAGGATGGCGATGATGTAGGGGTCGGGTTTGAGGCTCCTCAGCCAGCCCGCACCCGTCTGGCTCACGCGCTCACCAGGAACGACAGCTGCCGGCCGCTGTCGTGGCCGCCTTCGGCGATCTCGCGATCCAGCAGCCGGGTGGGGTAATCGCCGGTGAAATAGTGATCCGTGAACTGCGGACAGGCCGGATTGCGGGGACCGGCTTCCAGCGCCCAGTAAAGGCCCTCGACCGACAGGAAGCCCAGGCTGTCGACCTCGAGGAAGGCGGTCATCTCGGCCAGCGACTTTCGCGCGGCCAGCAGCTTGTCGCGGTCGGGCATGTCGATGCCGTAGAAGTCCGGCCACATGATCGGTGGGCTGGCCGAGCGCAGATGGACCTCGGTGGCGCCAGCCTCGCGGACCATGCGCACGATCTTGCGGCTGGTGGTGCCGCGCACAATGGAGTCATCGATCAGGACGACCCGTTTGCCCTCGAGCACCGCGCGGTTGGGGCTGTGCTTCATGCGCACGCCCAGCTCACGCACGCTCTGGGTCGGCTGGATGAAGGTTCGGCCGACGAAGTGGCTGCGGATGATGCCCAGCTCATAGGGGATGCCGCTGGCCTTGGCGTAGCCGAGCGCGGCGGGCACGCCGCTGTCCGGCACGGGAACGACGACGTCGGCGCCACAGGGCGTCTCTTCGGCCAGGCGCATGCCCATCCGCTTGCGCACGTCATAGACCGAGCGGCCGTTCACGACGCTGTCGGGGCGGGCGAAGTAGACGTATTCGAACACGCAGGGCCGCGCCTCGCCGGTCTGGAACGGCTTGAGGCTCTCCACGCCGGTTTCGGAAAT